>CAVCTI010000181.1:0-9280 GCA_963604755.1 Duodenibacillus sp.
CCTAGACAAATTGCCAATAACCCTGATATTTGAAGGAAAATAGAGAAAAAAAAGGAAAGCGAGACACAAAAAAAAGGCGAATTCGCAAGAGGTCTTATTCAGAAGGATGGAGGCTTCATACTGTCTGACCACAAAAGGAGGTGAAGGAAAGCAAATTCGCCTTAGTTCTCAATTTAATCTGATTCTTATTATTAGACAAATACTTTTTTTCCTAATAAAATATAGGATAGCTTCTATAGGCACCTTCGGATGCGATTTCTTCTTTCCTTTAAAAGGTCCTAGCTATGGCCCGCACAGCCCTCAAATACATCGAAACGATTCTCGATACAGGAAGCATCACAAAAGCGGCGAAAAAACTTTTTGTTTCGCAGCCATCATTGAGTCAATACATTCGTCGTATCGAACAAGAAAACGATATCGACTTATTCGATCGATCCTCTCAGCCTTGGGTTTTAACCGAGGACGGGAAGTTTTACCTTGAAACCGAGACCAAGATTGAGGCCATTCGTCGACAACGGACTCAATTTTTTAGCGATAAGCACCTTTTAAATAGTGGCGAGATTTTTATTGGCTCCACCGAATATCGATCAAGCTCCATCCTCTCGAAAGTTCTCCCGGTTTATCGCGAGCGCTATCCCGATATCAAGATTCACCTCTTGGAGGGGATTTCTTCTGATCTAGTGCACTACGCAGAAAAAGGCATCGTGGACTGCACACTGATTCTCGAGGCTAACGTCACCGCCAATCTTGACTATGAGCCTCTATTTTCCGAACGCGTGCTTTTATGCGTTCCGCAATCGCACAAAGAAATCAAAACTGGGCCCGTACCCGCAGATGGCTGTTACCCTTCAGTGCGATTTACTGAATTCGCGAACGACACGTTTATCATCATTAAAGCCGGTCAGGTCTTCCATGACTTTTACACATCATTGTGCGAAAAATATCACGTGGAGCCAACCGTTGCGCTTGAAGCCCAATCAATCAATTCCATCCCGACTCTTGTTGAGGCAGGTCTCGGCTGCGCCTTGGTTCCGAGTACGCTAGCCGATACGACGCACTACAACGTGCGCTACTACGAAATAAAACCTGATGCCCTATCGACGCGCCTTGCTATCGCTTGGAGTCGGAGTCGCTACTTATCGAGACCTGCGAGCGCCTTAATCAACATCACAAAAGAACTCTTTGGAAAAGGCGGAAAGCGCTCGAAGAATTCGCTAAAAAAACTTAAGTCAACGCCGTAAAAGTAAGGATAGTTTCATGCCATCGCTGAGCGCTGCAGCCGAAAAACTTGCGAAACACATCGATCTCTATCTCAAAAATCCCCTCCCAGATAATTTCGGAAGGCTTTTGCTGACCTTAGGGCACGTGTATTCTGAAAAAACTCCCTTGCTATTTTTGCTCGATGACGAGGCGCCCGTAGACAGTGACGGGATTCCTGCGCTACATGTGGGCCCTCTTGACCCAAGGTCGGAGGACTTGGCTCTCTTTTCTTTTACAACAGCCAAAACGAGGATGAAAGCCTGCAGGCGAGCTAAAACAGATTTACCCTGTGCGAGCTTTCCTTTCTTTATCGTTTGGGAATGCATCAAGCGAGATCCCGAAATCAAGACGCTTGTGATCGACGAGCGCTTTTTTACAAAAGAGGAAATTCTTAAGGCGCTGAAAATGCGCTTTAAGCAAGAAACCCGCATTGAAGCTCTTGTTGCAGACATCACAAAATTAAAGTGCGATGCGATTGTCAATGCAGCCAATAAAACGCTGCTTGGCGGAGGCGGTGTCGATGGAGCTATTCATAAAGCGGCAGGTCCGAAATTAAAAGCCGCCTGTAGCCGACTCGGCGGTTGCCAAACCGGAGAGGCCAAGATTACCCAGGCCTATAAGCTTCCGAGTTTGTTTGTCATTCACACAGTAGGGCCCATTTACGCTACGGATTCCGAGCCTGATGCGCATTTAGCTCAGTGCTATCGCAATTCGCTAAATCAAGCCAAAGAAATGGATTTGCATACGATTGCGTTTCCCGCGATTTCAACGGGAGCCTATGGATTTCCTGCTGATAAAGCGGCTCTCATTGCCTATGAGACGGTCTACGACTGGACAGAGTCAAATAAAGACTATCCCATCGTCGTCACTTTCTGTTGTTTCGGCAGTGCGATGCTAGGCGTATACAACGCGGCCTATCAAAAGTTCTTAGAACTTCATCCCAAGAAAAGCGAGTAGAACTAATCCCAAACACAGGATTCAAGATAGGCTAAAGCCTTCTTGTATTTTTTGATTCGTCTCAAATCAACCTTTGTTGGATTCGGAATCCGCGTTAAGTCCATATTGTGCTTGAGATCGGCCATTTTGACTTTTGCGGTAAGCGGATTTTCTCCGAGACGCCTGACGTAGCTTTTGTAGTCTTCAGTCGATTTGCGTGTTAGAGCGCTCACGGCTTTAACAACAATTTCTTTCATCCCTTTGGCTATGAGGGGTTCGCACGTTTCGTGGCCGTCTTCAATCGTGTCGTGAAGAAGTGCTACGCACTTCATAGCATCTGTCTCGCAAGCGCTGGCAACAGCCTTCGGATGCTCAATATAGTCGTGCCCGCCTTTGTCTTTTTGGCCCTGATGGTTTTCGGTGGCAATTGCGAGGGCAAGCTCTATTTGCTTATCCCACCCTTCTGTGATGTGTCGTTCGGCGGCTTCTTTATCTAATTGCTCTAAGAACTTTTCTGTTTCTTCTTACGTGAAATCTATCCACTGACTTTGGGACGCAATGCAATCTACAATGTGCTTTGATGAACAGCAACCGATATTTTGGTCGTACGCTTGTGCAATACCTTCTCTGTATCTACCAATATCAAAAGCCTCACACTTTTTTTCCATACGACCAATCTTTCAGCATTCTTGTTTGCTCCTAACTTTTTATGTTTTTGTTTTCTTGTAATAACGAATGTTTTTAGTCTCTAAGGCAACCAATCGGGACAACGAGCACGCCGTCTTCACGTCGATAAGCAAACTCTCCGACAGCAGTTAATACCATTAAAAATGCAGGAGTTCCCATTCGATCCGAATCGATTTTACTAGCGAGTTTTTTCAGTGTCTCGGCGCCGTGCTCGATGGCATCATCACCGCCAAGTTTGATTTCTATTAAGCCATAGACGCCACTACGCAAATGCAAAACCGCATCACATTCCAAACCATTTCTATCGCGATAGTGATAGAGAGTTCCGTCTAGTACATCTGCATAAACTCTAAGGTCTCGCACGCAAAGTGTTTCGAAAACGAATCCAAAAGTTTCTGGATTATTAACTAGATCCTTTGGTCCAATTCCTAACGCAACAGCACACAAAGATGGATCAACGAAGTAACGCGTTGGAGCGCTACGCACAGCTGTCTTCGAGCGCAAATTAGGATTCCAAGCTACCAAATCTTCGATGACAAAAATCTCGCGCAACACTTTGAGGTCGCTATCTACCGTCTTGCGATTGACCGTTTCATTTGGATCAAGGCTCATATCTCGGCACAGAACAGAAACTGAAACTTGAGAGCCTTGATTGCGAGCATAAGAGCGCAATAATTGCTCAATCCGTTCTGGATTTCTCTTGATGCCATCAGCACGAGAAACATCTTCTCGAAGCACAGCATCAAAATAATTACGAACTAGCAGTAAAGAGCCCTCTCGAGATAAATTCAAGGAATTAGGCCAACCTCCTCTACAACACAAAAATGCAACCTCTTCAAAATTGAGCTTGCTAACAGCTCCAATATCGTGTTTTCCCGAGAATAAGTTCTGAAGACTGACTGCCCCATTAGATTCACCAGATTCAAAAAGACTCATAGGCCTCATGCGTAACCAAGCAAATCGCCCTGTGCCCGTGTGAAAAATCTGTGATCTGTCCGCAGGAATGGCAGAGCCTGTCAAAATAAATTGTCCCGGCCTACCACGGTTATCAACCTCAAAACGAATAGCATCCCAAAGATTCGGCGCAATCTGCCACTCATCGATTAAACGAGGCGTCTCGCCCTCTAACAAGACCGAAGGCTGCACCTTAGCCAATAAGAGGTTGCGCTGCACACTATTTGGGTCGTCCATGAAAAGCACGCTTTTGGCTACTTGCTTAGACGTTGTCGTCTTTCCACACTGCTTGGGACCTTCAATTAGAACAGCACCGATAGCATCGAGCTGCCGCTTAAGAAGTCGATCTGCAATTCTAGGGCGATATTCTGTCAGCATTCTCTTAGAATCCCTTGATTGAAAACAAGATTTGTGATTTGGCTAGCCTCTCACTACCAAATTTGGCAATGTTTTACTACCAAGTTTGGCAATATTCTACTACCAAGTCCGGCAATTTTTCACTATCAAACTTGGCAGCTTTTTACTACCGAATTTGGAGATTGTCTGGTCAAGTTAGAGAAAGCGCACGAACCAAAGTTTTCGAAAGAAGGCCGAAATCCCCGTGGATTGCACCGCTATCTTCATCTTCGTATAAATCGCGCCGCACCTCGACCATGAGTGCCTTTACTCTTGCATCCTTCCTGTAGTGCTTCATTGGCGTCAATGCTCCAGAAAATGGCGAATCCACATCCACGTCAAATCCAGCACTCTCTAAACGGCACTGCACTTCGTAAAGCAGTTCTTTTGGCGTATGAAAAGCGTCTTTCCCAAGGCAAATTTCAGGACGAATGCCCGTTGGGTTTTCCTCATAAGGCAGAGCCTTTGAGGCAAAACTGTGACAATCAAGGACAAGAGCCTTCCCGTAACAGCGCAAAGCCCTATCAACTAACCTTGTTAACCGTGCGTGGTGCGGCACATACCAAGTCGAAAGCAGGTTCTCCTTTTCTTCCTTTGTGAGCTTTTCTCTTAATACCGTTTTATCCGATGTTGCCGTATAAACAACGCCCATCCCGCGGCTAGCCATCACCTCTTTCGCATCATCACTAAAGCGCTCAACATCAACAACAAGGCGATTCACAGGAGCCATCACAATTTGACTTAAAGGCACGCCATTGCCAAAAAGCGCGAAGGTCCAAAAATCAGTCATCCGCAAAAGCTCACGATTAAGTTCAGCGTCAGTTAAAAGAATCTTCTGGCGCAGAGCCTCTGGGATATAGACCGAATCGTGCGGAATATGGAGAATGACCCAAGGCGGAAATTTCATCATGGCCCGCTAACGAATCTGAAGCGTTTCCCAAGGTAGCGTTGAATCAAAGAAGTGTCCCCAACGAGCGAGTTCTTTGAGGTTCCTTGTAGCAAAGTGCGTTCCCGAGTACGCGAGTGTTAAATCCATCGCAGAAAAAATCTTTCGGCAATCGATTGCCTCGCCTTTTTCGTTGACAACAGAAAGCACTCGTGCTTCTTCGTCTCCTGGGAAAAAGGAAAGCGTCACTGTCGCTTCTTTTGCCATCCCGATTAAAACGAGAGTCTTCGCAATCTTTCTGGCAAAAAGGCCTCCTGCGCGATCGGCTTTAAAAAAGTCTTTTCCGCTCCAAGCTCCCCCGCCAATCGGAACTCTCGGGCCATACGCGTCACACACAAGTTTCTTACCCGACAAACCGTTATCGCCTTCAGGACCACCAACGGCAAAATTGCCCGCGCCGTTAACGAGAATCGCTTCAGGGAGAACGCCAGAAAACAGCGGGTAGTTTTGAGAAAGCGCTTCGCACTCAGTCTTCACACAAGAGCGAACAAAGCGATTGAGTTCAATAAGAGCCACGGGATTGGCTTGTTGGAGTGAAGCACTCACTGCAGAAAGCGAATACTGCATCACGCCTCCTCTTTCTTCTTCGGTAACGTAGACGATTACCTTTCCGTCGGGCCCGAGAAAAAAAGAATCTTCTTTCTTAGATGATTCATAAATGCACTTAGCAATATTGCGAACGAGATAGTGTTCAAGCGGAAGGTGGTTAGTTGCTTCAATTGCGTTGGCATAACCGACACTGATTGTTTGATCATCGGAAACTTTCCGGAAGTCTCCCTCGCCTTCAAGGAGTTCCCCTAAGCAAAGGTCGACAGTAACGTGAAGGTCTTCTGGCGCCGGGTTCCACACCTTTCCGTACCCGACTTCCTTGTAGACATCTCTCACTATTTTTGAGGCGCCAATCTCTTCGAAACCCTTACTTGCGACGCGTCCCGTGACTGTAACGTTGGCACGATTGACAGCAACTTCAACACCAACGAGCGACTCTCTTTCTAGGTAAGCCGCGCGCTCGACAATGCTATCGGCGATAGCGTCTGACAATTTATCGGGGTGTCCCTGGAAAACCCATTCTGCAACGCGTGTTCTTTTCATCTTCTTCTCCTACTCTAAATCAACTGAAACGTTGGAAAAGGGGCTTAAGTCTCTTTTCGTTGAAAGCGCTGTATAAGCCACTCCAAGTTTGACCTCATTGAGTGTTCCCGCATCAGTAGTACCTGGACACCCCACGTAGCCATCGGTAATCAAGACAGCGTTTTTGATGTGGTGATTTCGCATGTGCTCAGCAACGCAAGAGATATCTGTCCCATAGGTGCTCTTACAAACGCCAGCCTTAAGTTGCCCAAACGTGATGTCGTGGACCTGTGTCGAAAATAGATGCACGCGTGGCTCAAGATGCTTGCGACAGAGAAGAGCTGCGCCATAAATTGCCTCAACATAGTGATCCATACTTCCAGAGACATCGATATAAAGATGCACCTTCACAGTTGTGTCGCTTCTGCCCTTCATGATTGCCGTGTCGCGATAAAGAAGCGACTCAAAACCGCAAAGCCGCTGCACGGCGTGACGCCTATCGGAAGTGGCCGTCGCTGATAGCGTTTGGGTGTGCGCGTCAGACTTTTCTCGCGACTCATGGCTTTTGGCTTTGCATCCCACTAAACGAATAAGTTTTACGAGCGCCTTCTTTTGCGCAAGATTTTTTCTTGCACGTAAAAAATATTCATTCATCACGTCATTCCAAGAGCGTCCTTTGAGTGGATCGGGCGGCATATCCCAATCTTCCACAATGCGACGAATCGCTTCAAAAACTTCTGAATTCACAGACTCCCAATTCGAGATGGGGTTGAATTCTTTACCGTGAGAGCCGATAAGAGCCGCCCCCTCTCCATTGACTTTCAAGCTCTTTAAAAGCGCCATAACAGAGTCGTAAGTCGCCCCCGAATACGAGTAAAGGTCTTTCATAACGCGCCAGGCTTGTTCGGAAAGCTCCTTTGGAAGATTCTTGAATCCTTCCGGGCATTGCGGATGCTCGGGCCAGCCCTTAGGGGGTCTTAAAAGACACTCAGGAAATTTTTCTGTCGAATAAAAGTCCGTGAAAAGCGCGGTGTGTGCCTTATCGGGATATAAGCGAGAAAGCATGGAATTGATCACAGCGTCAAAGACGATGTTATCGGCAGACGTTACGTGCGGGAAAAGCGTTGTGTGGCCAAGCAAAACATGATTGAGCTCATGAAGAACGAGCATTAAGAGCTTTTCTGTTGTGTTGGAGTGCTTTTTTACGAAAACGGGGTTAATCAAAAAGCGGGGCGCTTTTCGGCATTCAACAGCAGCGGTTGCAACCGTCTCGGTTTCAACGATATCCATCAGCTTGACTAGGCCGCAGAACGCATAGTTTCCTGCCGGAATCGCATCAAGGATTTTTGAAAATAATGACGTTTGTTTCATGGCTTGTGAAAATTTCAGAAAAGTTAGGAATGCTCGAGGGCCGCACGCAAAGCGTGAGGCTAGTGACTGCCTTAAGACGCAAGAGATCAGGAATGCGATTGCGAAACCACGCAAAGCCAGAGGATTGCATCGCAAGAGAAGCGATGGCAAGAGAGTCAAGGCCAACAAGTAAGAAGGCTTTCGCATCAGAATTGCCTAAAGGCTGCACGTCCAAAAAGGGAAGCGTTCGAGACCTTTTGGCAATAGCCTCAGTAACGCCCTCTTTTGTTTTCACTGGAATCGCGAGAGCTTCGCCTAGCTTTTTGGCGTTTGCCGTTTGAAGGCACTTAGGGATTTGTACACATAAGAAAAGTGCCGTGCCATTTGCCCTTGCCTCCTTTAGGGCATCTGCTGCATTAGCTGGCCCCTTCGGTCCCTCATAGCGAATGACGCTACTCGGAGGCGTGCTCATATTATGTAGGAGTCGATTCATACGAGGCCCAAGCGCTTAGCGGTTTCAGTAAAGTGCTCATAGACTGTTTCCACATCTTCGACGCGCATCAATTTCTTTCGTGCCCACAAGTCAGCCAAAAGATTCGAGACAAGCGTTGTTGTTTCTTTCGCAGGGTCTAAAGCTGAAATTTTTTGAACAATGCTTTGCCAGGCGTTTTTACGTTCTGAACTTGACGAAATGCTTTCGTTAATCGTCGGAGAAACAAAAAGACGCCCGTATTGCTCACAAAGGTTGGAGGCAATCGCAGGAGTCAGCGTATTGAGTAACCCTGAGTTGACATAACTCGCTAGAGCGGCTTCACGAGCCCCTAAGGGGAGTTCTGTGAAAGCGTCCATCGTGATTTGACTTACCTCTTCTTTTTTCAATCCTTCGTAGTGACTTAAAAGAGAAAGTCGCTTTAAGGGGTCGACTTCGAGAAGAACTGCACGGATGGGATCGTCCTTTTCCAGTTTTGTTACGGCAAACGCTTCTTTGTGTGCCCCTTGCAGTTTGACAAAAGACACTGGGCGCCCGAACGCAGCGTTAGGAATGGAAGCAAAAAGAGTTCTTTTCACGCATTCGTTATCGCTTAAAGGAGAACCCAAGGCGCTGTTAGCCGCAAGAGCCGCACAAATATTCTTATGAAGAATATTTAAGCGCCTAGGACTTAGAGCAACTCCCGCGCGACTCAAAAGTGGTTCAAGCACCAAAATGTATTCACTCACAGAGCTCTTAAGCGCTTTGCTTTGCGCCGCTAAAAGAAAGCGCGAGTCCTGCACAAGAGTTCTTGTGCGAAGCTTCGCTTTTTCAGGAATCGGGTCTGCGTTTTCAACTAATACGGCTCGCTTTTCTTCTTCGGTAAAGTCTTTCCAAAGAGGTGTCTCAATAATGAAGGCGAAACGATCTGCAAGAGCAACATCAAGAGGTTCGCTACCTGCATAAGAATCAGCCTCTTCGCCCTTTTCAAAATCAGCAGGCGGATTCATCGCAGCCCATCGGTATTGAAGCGCTTTTAAGCTAAGACCCTGAACCTTCTTTTCATGGATGATGGGAAAAAGTTTATTTTGCACTTCTGGGCGACAGCGGCTTATTTCATCGAAGAAAACGGCCTCGGCTGGCCAAACTGTCGCTGGAGTTTCTGCGTACTTGAGACCTCCTTTTTCATCAGGAAGTGGGAACCCTAAGAG
>CAVCTI010000182.1:0-9237 GCA_963604755.1 Duodenibacillus sp.
GTGAAGGTGGCCACACCGTTGGTGCGGGCGTCGTCGCGAAGATCAATGAGTAATTTGTAGTTTTTTTGGTTGACGAAAGAATTCGTTGACCGAACAGGGGTATAGCTCAATTGGCAGAGCAGCGGTTTCCAAAACCGCAGGTTGAGGGTTCGATTCCTTCTGCCCCTGCCAAAAAATAGTGCGAAAAAAGCCGCGAACATCGTCCGCGGCTTCGCCATCTGCGAAGAAAAGGAATTTTCTTCGTTTTATGTAATAAGAAAAAAGAGAAAATGAGTACACAAACCGAGCAAAAAGCGCCGAATGCAACATTAGACACCGTTTTGGTTCTCGTTGCGGTTTTGGTTGCAGTCGCAGGGCTGCTCGCCTTCACATTCTTGACCGATGAAACTCTAACGGTGCGCTTTGTCGCGCTCGGAGGCGGTCTTGTTTTGGGAGCGGTGATTGCAGCGTTTTCTCCGTCTGGTAAGCGCTTTTTTGCGTATGGACGCAGTTCCTATGAAGAGCTCCGCCGCGTTGTTTGGCCGACACGTCGTGAAACCATCCAAACGACAGGCATGGTTTCTGCGTTTGCTGTGGCTGTGGCGATTTACCTCTTTTTCATCGACAAACTCGTGCAGTGGGCCATGTATGATGGGCTCTTAAAGCTCACGTTCTAAGTCTTGAAGGGAACGAAACATGGCTGAAAACGAAGAAAATGTCGAACTCGAGCCGGCTTCTTATGCAGAAGGAGTAGAGGCTAATCCTGAGGTTGCGGCTAAACCCAAGGCCCCTGGAATGCGTTGGTACACATTGCATGTTTATTCCTCCATGGAAAAGAGTGTGCAGCGTGCCATTATTGAGCGCATCGAGCAGTCCGACTTGAAAGATCAATTTGGCGAAGTGCTTCTTCCGATTGAAAAGGTTGAAGAAACTCGCAGTAACGGACAGCGTAAAACGACAGAACGTCGTATGTACCCAGGTTACGTTTTCGTTGAAATGGTGATGAATGACGATACCTGGCATCTGATGAATTCCACGCCACGCGTGATTGAATTTCTCGGAAACAATCACCCTGTTGCGTTACGAGATGAAGAAATTGCTGAGATTAAAGGCCGGATGAACGAGGGCGAAGAAAAGCCCCGTCCCAAGGTCGAATTCGAGGCAGGCGAAGTGGTTCGTATTATTCAAGGACCCTTTGCTGACTTTAACGGTCGCGTCGTTGAAGTTATGTACGACAAGAGCCGTTTGCGTTGTTTTGTTTCGATTTTTGGACGCGATACAAGTGTTGAGCTCGCGTTCCACGAGGTCGAAAAGATTTAATTTGGTGTGTTTTAGCTTCTGAGGCGAATTTGATTTCAATTTGCCTCTCGGGCATAATGCGCGCCTTCACTTCAATTGGGGAGCTTTTCGGGCAATGGTGCCTGATAAGCGACTGAACCCAAGGAGACATAAAAAATGGCAAAGAAAATTGTCGGCTTTATTAAGCTGCAGATTCCTGCAGGTAAAGCCAATCCTTCCCCACCCGTTGGTCCTGCTCTTGGTCAGCGTGGACTCAACATCATGGAATTCTGCAAGGCCTTTAACGCCAAGACGCAGAGCATGGAACCAGGTCTTCCGATTCCTGTCGTGATTACCGCCTATGCCGATAAGAGCTTCACGTTTATCATGAAGACTCCGCCGGCCACGGTTCTGATTAAGAAGGCTGCTGGAATCCAGAAGGGTTCTGGACGTCCTCAGGCCGATAAGGTTGGCAAGATTACACGTGCTCAGGCCGAAGAAATCGTCAAGATGAAGAAGCCTGACTTAACAGCTGCTGATATGGACGCTGGCGTTCGCATGATTGCGGGTTCTGCGCGTTCTATGGGCGTTATCGTGGAGGGCATGTAAGATGGCAAAGCTTTCCAAACGTGTTAAGGCCAATGCTGCCAAGTACGACCTTTCCAAAGTCTATGCTTTGGATGCCGCTCTTGATGCTGTGAAGGCTTGCGCCACAGCGAAGTTTGACGAGTCTGTTGACGTTGCCATTCAGCTTGGCATTGACGTTCGTAAGTCCGACCAGGCTGTTCGTGGCGCCGTTGTGATGCCCGAAGGCACAGGTAAGACAATTCGCGTTGCGGTGTTTACACAGGGCGCTAAGGCTGAAGAAGCCAAGGCCGCTGGTGCTGATATCGTCGGTTTCGATGATCTTGCTGCTGAAGTTAAGGCCGGCAAGATGGACTTCGATGTCGTGATTGCGTCGCCCGATGCAATGCGTGTTGTTGGTCAGTTAGGCCAAATCCTTGGTCCGCGTGGTTTAATGCCGAACCCGAAGGTTGGCACCGTGACCCCGAATGTGGCCCAGGCTGTGAAAAACGCCAAAGCCGGTCAGGTCCGCTTCCGTGCCGATAAGGCCGGTATCGTCCACGCCGCCATTGGCCGTGCGTCTTTCGAGACAGAACGCCTTGTGAAGAACTTCAAGGCCTTGATCGAACAGATTAACAAGTTAAAGCCCGCTGCGCTCAAAGGTGTTTACATCAAGAAGGTTTCCGTCAGTTCGACGATGGGAATCGGCGCTCGCGTGGATTTGACAACGCTGTAATAGAAATACCGAGAGGGTAAGACTTAAAGAGAGGTTCTCTTAGGGATTACTCTTTCACTAGAGACCGTGAGGTCTCGAGGGCTTTGGGTGGTCGAGCTTGTCTCGGCCGCTGTCAAAGACCGTTGGAGGTGCTCGGCTTCTTTAAGGCTTCGGAACACTAACCTTAAGAAACCGATAACTTTAATTGTCTTTTTTGTTGGAAAAAATTGCGAAATCCGCGCGATGCCAACACAAAAAAAGATGTCCAACGCAGACGGTTGAACCTCAAAGAGAGATATGCCGATGTTGTGTAACGACAAGCAGAACTCTCAGAGAAGGGTGAAAACCGGTTATTAAAGAACCGGTGTGAGAGGGAAAAATTCCTTCGAGCACCTCTGAGTGGAGCCAGACCATGGGTCTTAATCGTCAAGATAAGGCGGCTGTAATTGAGGAAATGCGTGGCATTGTTGCCAACACAGCCTCGATTGTGATCGCCGAGTACCGTGGGCTGACCGTTGAAGCAGTCACCAAGTTGCGTGCGAATGCACGTGAACAAGGTGTGCAGTTGCGTGTGGTTAAGAACACGCTCGTGCGCCGCGCTGTTGAAGGCACTCCGTACGCGGGATTGGCCGACAAGTTTGTCGGGCCTCTCGTTTATGGTTTTGCTTCCGATCCAGTAGCTCCCGCACGTGTTTTGGCGAAATTTGCCAAGGATAACGACAAGCTTGTCATTAAGGGTGGTGCGATGCCCAACGTCATTATGGACGTTGCCGAAATCGAACAACTCGCCACGATGCCAAGCCGCGATGAACTCCTTGCCAAGTTGATGGCTACGATGAACGAGCCGATTGCCAAGTTCGTCCGTACGGTCAACGAAGTGCCAGCGCGCTTTGTGCGTACTGTGGCTGCTTACCGCGATGCCCAGGAAAAGGCTGCTGCCTAATATTTAACTAATTTTTACACAACGTTATGGAGTCAAAAATGGCCCTGACCAATGAAGAAATCCTTGAAGCGATTGCTTCGAAAACCGTTCTTGAAATCAGTGAATTGATCAAGATGATGGAAGAAAAATTCGGCGTTTCCGCCGCCGCTGCTGCTGTTGCCGTTGCTGGCCCAGCCGCCGCTGCCGCCCCGGCCGCTGAAGAAAAGACTGACTTTGATGTCGTTTTGGCTGAAGTCGGTTCCAACAAGATTGCCGTCATTAAGGCCGTGCGCGAAATCACGGGTCTTGGCTTGAAAGAAGCTAAGGACCTCGTCGAAGGCGCCCCGAAGGCCGTCAAGGAAGGTGCTGCGAAGGCCGACGCCGAAGAGCTCAAGAAGAAGCTCGAAGCCGCTGGCGCGAAGGTCGAACTCAAGTAATCTTAGGTTCGCAAGGTCGACGCAGGAGGCTTCCTGCGTCGCCTCATTTTCTGAGGCGATTTTGAACTTGGCCGTTAGCTGTGTTACACTGAACGACCCAGTTCAAAGTCAGACACTGGATGATAAGAGAGAAAAAACATTAAATTTTGACGTGTAACCGCACGGTCGAAACGGGATGCCGTTTGCCGCGCGGTTTTTGGCGTCACTAACTTTTTTCTCTTTTTTCTTCTTGTATCTGCTGAAACGTAGTTTTTCTTCCACAGCTTCGAACGGAGTGTCCATGTCGTACTCGTTCACTGAAAAGAAGCGCATTCGGAAGAGTTTTGCAACTCGTCCGAGCGTCCTTGAAGTGCCCTCTTTGTTAGAGATGCAATTACGCAGCTACGAAGAGTTCTTGCAGGCCAATATTAAACCCGAAGACAGAAAAGACACAGGCTTACAGGCCGCGTTTAATTCTATCTTTCCTATCTCAAGCCACAACGGCTATGCGCGACTGAAGTTCTTAAGTTATGAACTTTTGCCTTGCGAATTCGACGTTGCCGAATGCCAGTTGCGTGGACTGACATACAGTTCTGCGCTTCGCGCTAAAGTGCAACTCGAAATTCACGATAAAGAAGCAGGAGCCCCTGGAACCATTAAAGAGATCCGGGAAAATGATGTCTATATGGGAGAAATCCCGCTTATGACAGACAAAGCTTCCTTTGTCATTAACGGAAGCGAACGTGTTGTCGTAAGCCAGTTGCATCGCTCTCCAGGCATCTTCTTTGAGCACGATAAGGGTAAGACCCACGCTTCGGGTAAGCTCCTATTTTCGGCTCGCGTGATTCCTTACCGCGGCTCTTGGCTCGATTTTGAAATCGATCCCAAGGACGTGATCTACTTCCGTGTAGACCGTCGACGCAAGATGCCCGCAACGATTCTTTTGAAGGCTATCGGTTTAAGCGCCGAGCAGATTCTTGCTCGCTTTTATGATTTCGATACGTTCGAACTCGGTGCCGAGGGCGAAAGTTCCGTTTGGAAGCTCTCTCCGGAGCGCTTACAGGGTGAAACCGCTCTTGTCGACATCAAGGGTAAGAACGGTCGCGTCATTGTCGCCAAAGACAAGCGCGTCACCGCGCGTCATGTGCGTTTAATGCGTGAAAACGAGGTCGATCAGATTGAAGTTCCCGACGATCTTCTTTATGGTCGCGTGTTGGCCACATCGTTTTACGATGAAAACTCTGGTGAAAAGATTGTTGACGCCAACGAAGAAATTACCGAAGACGTTTTAACCGCTTTGCGCCAAGGTGGCATTAAGAAGTTCCAAACGTTGTTCACAAACGAGCTCGATCGTGGTAGCTACATCTCAAGCACATTGCGCTTGGATGATACGCCCGATGCTCTCTCGGCTCGCATTGCAATTTATCGCATGATGCGTCCTGGAGAACCGCCAACCGAAGACGCGGTTTTAGGGCTCTTTAATCGCTTGTTCTTTGAGCCGGAAACCTACGAGCTCTCTCGTGTGGGCCGTATGAAGATCAATCGCCGTTTCGGTCGTCCGGACGATACGGGCTCAAGCACCCTCACTAATGAAGACATCATCGACACGATGCAGGTGCTTGTGGCTTTAAGAAATAGCCGCGACACAGTGGTTTTAACGGATGCTGAAGGCAATACGCGCACCGTTGAAATTCACGGCGTAGACGATATCGACCACTTAGGCAATCGTCGTGTGCGTTGCGTGGGTGAACTCGCCGAAGGCCAGTTCCGCGCAGGTCTTGTTCGTGTTGAACGTGCTGTGCGCGAGCGTCTTGGTAACGCTGAAAGCGATAACCTCACGCCGCAGGACTTGATTAATTCCAAGCCCATTTCGGCTGCTATCCGTGAATTCTTTGGCTCTTCTCAGTTAAGCCAGTTCATGGATCAGACGAACCCCTTGTCGGAAATCACGCACAAGCGCCGTATTTCTGCTTTAGGCCCTGGTGGTCTAACACGTGAAAGAGCCGGTTTTGAAGTGCGCGACGTGCACGCGACGCACTACGGTCGTGTTTGCCCGATTGAGACACCTGAAGGTCCGAACATTGGTCTTATCAATTCGCTCGCTTTGTATGCGCGTTTGAATGACTATGGGTTCTTAGAGACGCCGTACCGCAAGGTGGTCGATGGCGTTGCTTTAAAGGGCGATGAAAACATCGTTTACCTCTCGGCAATCGAAGAGGGCCGCTATGTGATTGCTCAGGCTAATGCCGATATGGATGAATCGGGTCGCCTTTTAGGTGACTTGGTGAGCGCTCGTGAAAACGGCGAATTCATTATGGCTTCTCCTGAACGCATCGACTTTATGGATGTGGCCCCAGCGCAGATTGTTTCTGTGGCTGCGAGCTTAATTCCGTTCTTGGAACACGACGACGCCAACCGTGCGTTGATGGGTTCAAACATGCAGCGTCAGGGTGTTCCGTGCTTGCGTCCCGAAAAGCCCGTTGTTGGTACGGGCATTGAACGCACTGTTGCGGTTGACTCCAAAGCTTCTGTTCGCGCGACCCGTGGCGGCATGATTGAATATGTCGATGCTAACCGCGTTGTCGTTCGTGTTAACGACGAAGAAAACAAAGCCGGGGAAATTGGTGTCGACATCTACAACTTACAAAAGTTCACACGCTCCAACGGTTCAACCACATTGAACCAGCGCCCGATTGTTTCCAAGGGTGACGTGATTGCTAAGGGTGACGTTCTTGCCGATGGCGCCTCAACTGACACAGGCGAACTCGCTCTCGGTCAGAACATGCTCATCGCCTTCATGCCTTGGAACGGCTACAACTACGAAGACTCGGTTCTCATTAGCGAACGCGTTGTCGCGGAAGACCGCTACACCTCCATTCACATTGAAGAACTCGATGTGGTGGCGCGTGATACGAAGTTAGGTCCCGAAGAAATCACACGCGATATCTCCAACTTAGCTGAAGTTCAGTTAAATCGTTTGGATGAATCTGGTGTCGTTTACATCGGCGCTGAAGTTAAAGCCGGCGACGTTCTCGTCGGTAAGGTCACACCGAAGGGCGAAACCCAGTTAACACCTGAAGAAAAACTTTTGCGCGTGATTTTTGGCGAGAAAGCTAGCGATGTGAAGGATACGAGCTTGCGTGTTCCTTCTGGCATGGCCGGTATCGTCATGGACGTGCAAATCTTTACGCGTGATGCGGCTGAAAAGCAAAAGGATAAGCGCGCTAAGTCAATTATCGACGCTCAGCTTGAAAGCTACGAGAACAACCTTCGCGATGCGTTGCAGATTGTTGAAACGGACGTTTTCTCTCGTCTGCGTCGTCAATTGAAAGACCACAAGACATTGGGAGGCGCGAAGAAGCTTGGCGCCTGCACGTTAACCGAAGAAATCCTTGAAGGCATCGCGGGTTACGATCTTCTCGAACTTCGCATGAAGACCGATGAAGACCAGAAACTCGTCGAGTTAGCCCGTGCGATGATTGAAGGCAAACGCGAAGAAAATAAAGAACTCTATCGTAAGAAGAAAGAAAAGCTCGAGCGTGGCGATGAGTTGCCACCTGGTGTTCTTAAGATGGTTAAGGTCTTTATCGCTGAGAAGCGTCGTTTGCAACCTGGTGACAAGATGTCTGGTCGCCATGGTAACAAGGGCGTCGTTTCGAAGATTTGCCCGGTGGAAGATATGCCCTATATGGCCGACGGCCGCCCCGTGGATATTTGCTTAAATCCCTTGGGCGTTCCGAGTCGTATGAACATTGGTCAGATTCTTGAAGTTCACCTTGGATGGGCAGCAAAGGGTCTTGGCTGGAAGATCGATCAGATGCTTCAAGACGAGAAGACGCGTCAAGTCGGTCAGATTCGTGCCTTCCTCGATAAGATCTATAACGGTACAGGTAAGAAAGAAGACCTCGATAGCCTCACAGATGAGGAAATCCTGCGCCTTGCGAACAACCTCCGCAGTGGAGTTCCGTTTGCAACCCCTGTCTTTGACGGCGCTACAGAAGAGCAGATTCGTATGATGCTTGATTTGGCCTTCGCAGACGAAGAAGCCAAGCGTCTTGAATTAACGCCAAGTAAGACTCAAGCGACCTTGTATGACGGTCGCACAGGCGAAGCCTTTGATCGTCCTGTGACAGTGGGCTTTATGCACTTCTTGAAACTGCACCACTTGGTCGACGACAAGATGCACGCTCGCTCGACAGGCCCGTACAGTCTTGTGACGCAGCAGCCCTTGGGCGGCAAGGCACAGTTCGGTGGCCAGCGTTTCGGCGAAATGGAAGTCTGGGCCTTGGAAGCTTACGGCGCAAGCTATGTCTTACAAGAAATGCTTACCGTGAAGTCCGACGACGTTACGGGCCGTACGAAGGTTTACGAAAACATTGTCGGAGGGGAACACCAGATTGGCGCAGGGATGCCTGAGTCGTTCAATGTTCTCGTTAAGGAAATTCGGTCGTTGGGTATTGACATCGACCTCGTCAGGAATGACGCTAACACGAAGGAATAAAACGAAATGAATATGCTTCGTGAAATGTTTCGTCAGGCTACGGCCGACGACAACTTCGACGCAATTAAAGTCGGTATTGCTTCTCCCGAGAAGATTCGTTCGTGGTCTTACGGGGAAGTGAAGAAACCGGAAACGATTAACTATCGCACGTATAAACCGGAGCGCGATGGTCTTTTTTGCGCGAAGATTTTTGGACCTGTTAAGGACTACGAGTGCTTGTGCGGTAAATACAAGCGCCTAAAGCACCGTGGCGTTATCTGCGAAAAGTGCGGCGTTGAAGTCACACTCTCGAAGGTGCGTCGTGAGCGTATGGGTCACATTGAGCTTGCAAGCCCTGTGGCTCACATCTGGTTCTTAAAGAGTCTTCCGTCTCGTATGGGTATGGTGCTTGATATCCC
Organism: Duodenibacillus sp.; assembly: GCA_963604755.1. Classification (GTDB taxonomy): domain Bacteria; phylum Pseudomonadota; class Gammaproteobacteria; order Burkholderiales; family Burkholderiaceae_F; genus Duodenibacillus. The sequence goes on from CAVCTI010000182.1 coordinate 8,774, forward strand.
CTTGCGTGATATCGAACGCGTCCTTTACTTTGAAACTTATTGCGTCGTCGATCCTGGCATGACGCCTTTGAAGCGCGGCCAGCTTTTAACCGAAGAAGATTTCATCAAAGCCACAGAAGAGTACGGTAATGATTTCACAGCCAAAATGGGCGCTGAAGCCATTCGTGAACTCTTAGCCAAGATTGATATCAACGCTGAGGTTGAAAAACTCCGTGAAGAATTAAAGGCGACAAACTCAGAAGCCAAGATTAAAAAGTTTGCTAAGCGTCTTAAGGTACTCGAAGCCTTCCAACGCTCTGGTATTAAGCCCGAGTGGATGATTTTGGATGTGCTTCCTGTTTTGCCGCCGGATTTGCGTCCTTTGGTCCCCTTGGATGGTGGTCGTTTTGCCACTTCTGACTTAAACGATTTGTATCGTCGCGTCATTAACCGTAACAACCGTCTGAAACGTCTGCTGGACCTGG
>CAVCTI010000183.1:0-2885 GCA_963604755.1 Duodenibacillus sp.
ATTATGCTCAGTCAATTTTGCATTCGTCGACCCATCTTCGCTTCGGTTCTATCGATTCTGATTGTTCTCGCTGGTCTCATTGCCTTTCGAGTTTTGCCGATTTCGCAATACCCGAATATCGCGCCTCCTGCCATCACCGTTTCCACATCGTGGGATGGCGCCAATGCCACAGTTCTCGCAAGAACTGTGGCTGCTCCTATCGAAGATCAACTCTCTGGCATTCAAGGCCTTATTTACTACAACACAAGCATCCGCTCTAACGGTAACGTCCGTATCTCCTGCATTTTCGATGTGGGAACAAACCCCAATGATGCCGTTCTCGAAATTAATAACCGCATCAGAACGGTTGAAAAACGCTTACCAAAAAAAATTCAACAAGACGGCATTAGTGTGCGTAAACGCGATGAGGAAACGCTTTTGATGGTTGCCTACACGTCGCCAGATCAATCGATGAGCCGCGTGGATATGGCTGACTATGCGCTTCTTAACGTTGTCGACCAATTGAGGCGCCTTCCAGGTGTTGGTGATGTGGACGTTTTTGGGAACACTCAAGGTGCCATGCGTATTTGGCTTGACCCTGAGCGCATGGCTAAATTTGGCATCACACCAGACGATGTTGACGCTGCTGTTAGCGACAAAAACTACGAACGCGGTGCAGGACGCATTGGTGTTGCTCCGACCACAGAAGACCAACAGCTTTTTTATACGACACGAGCCAAAGGGCAACTTCTCACACCAGAGGAGTTTGGTGGCATCATTATTAGAGCCGATAGTGAAAATCGCCTTGTACGATTGCGTGATATAGCAACTGTGCAATTGGGCAATCGAAGCTATGAGATGTCCAATCTTTTTAACGGACAACCGTCGATAACGCTTGCGGTATTCCTTCAAACTGGGGCGAACGCTGTTGCTGCCGCTAAGGTTGTCAAAGAAGAGTTAAATCGGCTTTCTCACTTCTATCCCAAAAATCGCATCACTCACACGATTACCGATGACACGACGATTTTTGTCAACGCTTCGCTTCATGAAGTACTTAAGACGCTTTTGGAAGCAGGACTCCTTGTTTTAATCGTTATCTTTTTATTTTTGCAGAATTGGCGCGCCACTCTCATTCCGATGCTCTCGGTCCCGGTGTCCCTAATTGGTACGATGGCCGGTCTCTGGGCCTTTAATTTCTCGCTCAATACGCTCACCCTTTTTGCGATGACGCTTGTAATCGGCATTGTTGTTGACGATGCGATTGTCGTTTTGGAAAACGTCTCACGCTTAATATCAAACGGCATGAAGCCACGAGAAGCGGCAAAGACTGCGATGCACGAAGTCTCTGGCGCTCTTATTGCCATTATTTTGGTACTGAGTTCTGTTTTCATTCCCGTTGCCTTCTTAGGAGGCATGGCAGGAGAACTCTACCGCCAGTTCTCCGTTACCGTTGCCGTCGCTGTCTGCTTATCGGGTTTTGTGGCCTTGACTCTGACGCCAGCGCTTTGCGCAATTCTGCTTACGGGTAAAGCTCCGACTAAAACCCGAGTCTTTGACGCCGTCAATCGCCTCCTTAAAAAGACGGGCACCCTTTACTTACGTGCTGTTGAATTTTTCTTAGACCACACCAAGTGTGCATTAGGCGTCTTTGCTGTTGTGTGTGCGGCGGTCTATTTCTTAATGATTTCGACCCCGACAACGTTTGTGCCCGTTGAAGACCAGGGCATCCTTCGTATGTCATTTAACCTACCTTCGAGCGCTTCATTTAATCGCACCATCAAAGAAGTCGACAAGATGCGCCACTTAATCGAAGAAAAACTCGATGGCGTAGAAAGCATTCTTGCCATGGTCGGCAATGACCAACAAAGTAACGACATTCGCGCCTCAGCTGCCACGTTCATTCTGAAACTTAAGGACTGGGATAAGCGCGAAAAAACCGCCTTTGAATTGCGTCGCGAGTTACAAAATTTAGGGGATACTTCCACAGAGGCCTTGGCCGTTGCCTCGCAACCCAATCCCATCCGAGGTCTAGGCCGCTCTAGTGGCTTTAATGGCTACATTCAAGCCCGTGGTAATGACGATCCGATTTTACTACATACGGTAGCCGATGACTTTATCGCCGCTCTTTCTGCTCGCAAAGAATTAACCGGTGTTCGCCACATGATGCGAGCGAGCGCTCCCGTGATCGAAGTAACCGTTGACGAAGAAAAAGCGATGCGGCTAAAAGTGACAACGGAAACGATCTTTTCGACATTGCAAAGCTTTTTCTCTGGCACCTACATCAACGACTTCACACGTAACGGGAAGATCCGCCGCGTGATTATGCAAGCCGAACCCCAATACCGTATGAGTCCTGATGACTTATCGCGCTGCTGGGTAAGAAGCACAGACGGAAATATGATTCCGTTGGGCTCCCTTATTACCACGAAACGCATCTCGGGCGCAGAAAGCCTCACAAGAAACAATGGCTACCTTTCTGCGATGTTCTCAGGATCGGCCGTGGAAGGCGTAAGTTCTGGTGAAGCCGTCGCCCTTGTCGAGCAATTAGCCGAAGAACTTTTACCCGAAGGCTATGGCATCTCGTGGACCGGACAAGCTTGGCACGAAAAGCGTATTGGAGGCTCCTCAAAAATCGCCTTCGGTTTTGGTGTGGTAATCGTGTTCTTACTCTTAGCGGCGTTATACGAACGCTGGTCGCTACCGATTGCTGTGATTATGTCGGTTCCTTTTGCTGTATTAGGAGCCGTTGTCGCGCTACAAATACGATCGACACCAAACGATATTTATTTCCAAATTGGTCTTCTTGTCTTAATTGGACTATCGGCGAAGAACGCAATTTTGATTGTGGAATTCGCTAGCGCCAAGATGCATGAAGGCATGAGCGCGAGAGACGCTGCCCTAGCAGG
>CAVCTI010000184.1:0-5095 GCA_963604755.1 Duodenibacillus sp.
CATCACAATCGCAAGTTTTGGCGCTTCCCCAATTCCCAACCAAAGAATCAAAAGCGGAATGAGAGACAAAGGCGGGACGATGCGGATAATTTCCAAGGGGTAGTGAAGCACTTCTTCTAAGAGTTCGTGCCGCGCACACATCCAGGATAAAAATAACGCCAAACTTGCGCTAATCGTGTATCCAGCAATAACGCGCGAGAAGCTCGCTGACACATGAGAAAAAAGCGTTCCATCGCAAAGCATCTCGTAGGCCGCACGAAGCACGGCCGCGGGCGATGGGAGCAATAGGGAATTCACTGCCCCACAAGCGCTTGCGATGGCCCAGGCTAAAAGGACCAAAACTGGTAACGCAATGTTCAGTAGAAAACGCAAACCCGGCTTCAAAAACGAAACTCCCACGACAGTCACGAAAACAAGTCAACGAATCTTAAGGAAGAAATACGGAAAAAAGCCCATCATTAAGGCGAAGGCTTTTTCATGTAAATCGCTTGATTGCGTAGGTAGAATCTCGAAATTTGAATGTTTTTATTAGGTCCATTTATGAAAATCACAGTGTTTCTTGCCTCAAGTTTGGGTAACTCGCCTCTTTATCAGGAAAAAGCCAAAGAACTCGGTCGTTGGATTGCCGAAAATGGCCACACGTTGGTTTACGGGGGTTCCCGCATTGGTTTGATGGGCGTTATTGCTCACGCTGCCTTAGACGCAGGCGGGAAAGTAATCGGCGTTGAGCCGCAATTCTTTATCGATAAAGAATTGCAACTTGATGGTCTCACGGAACTTATTGTGACGCCAGATATGATGAGCCGCAAGGCCAAACTTCTTGAAATGGGCGAGGCTTTTATTGTCTTTCCTGGTGGCTTAGGAACCTTGGAAGAATTCGCAGATCTCTTATGCGCCAAAGGATTAAAACATATCCTTGCGCCCTGCTTTTTTTATAACATCGACGGGTTCTTTAACCCAATCGTTGACTTCCTAAAAACGTGTTACGCGGCCGGATACGTCACGAAAGAAAAACTCCAGGGTGTGAGTTTCGTCGACTCCATCGAAGCAATCGAGAAAGCCATCAACGGTAAGAAGGCCTAACAAAACGGGCGGACCCAAAAACCTAGGTTCGCCCGAATCGAACAGTTAACTTAGAGAGTGATTTAGAAGAACATCACAACAGAAATCACTGTCAAAGCCACGATGGTTGGGATGCAATTGCGCTTGACGATTTCCATCGGGTTAATACCAGCAAGGCCCGCGCAAATAATCGCCGCTCCCGCCACAGGACTCATCGTACGGCCTAAACCGGCTGCGATTTGCGCCACAGACCCAAGCTCAATAACGCCAAGGCCGAAGTCAGCCGCGTGCGGTGTAATCGCACCATTAAATGCCAGAGCTGCCGCATTGCCAGAACCCGTCACTGCTGCCATCACGAAAGGCCCTGCTGCCGCAGCAAACTGCGCCACAGACTGCGAACCCTTCATCGCATCGATTAAGACATTGATCATGCCCATCGACTTCATACCAGCGCAGAAGAACGCCGCTGCCGCAATGAGGATCACGACTTCAGCAAAGCCGTCGCCTGCGCCTTTGCAGAATTTACGCGAAGCATCACCCAAATTCGGGCGTGTGATAACAAGCGTAATCGCGCAACCAATGAGCATCGCAACAGGAACGCTCATGTAGGGGATCCAGCCGACTTGCTTGGAGCTAATGACAAGTAAGACAAGAGGAATCACTGGGAGCAATGCATAAAGGTAATTGACCTTCATGTCGGCTTTCTCTTGCGTAGCCGTGCCATTGTCTTCAGGCTCATAAGAACCCACGCCTTCTTTGCGAACGTATGAAATCACCGCCAAAACAAGTGTTGCAGCAATAAGGCCATAAATGCAAGGCATAAATTCGGTTGCGATAACGGTCATCACGTCCGTCTTCGCGATTTCAGCGACCTGTGGGTTAAACATCAAGCCAGGGCTCACAACAGAACCCCAAGTACCGAGGTACACAGCAGAGGCTGCCATCGCAGGCTTCACTTTCAAAGCAATGAGTGTTGGGATAAGTAAGACGCCAACGGCTGCCGCAATGCCGCCCGCTGACGGTAAAGCGATATTCAAGAACCACGTAATCACAACGGTTCCCGGAATAATAATGAGCGGCACCTTACGCAAGGGTTGCACAAGAGCGGCAACCAAGTGGTCCGAACACTTCGTATAGACCATCAAAGCACCAAAGCCCATCACGATGGTAATCGTGGGAACGAGGCCGCCGTTAACTAATTGCTTAACAAAGGCATTCACAGATCCGCCTAAATCGCCGCCGATCAGGGCCATCAATGCGCCCGCAAGTGTTAAGACAATGCGTGCTTCGTAGTTTTTAAAGATAAGCCAGAACGTCGCAATGACGATCACGACTCCTAACCAAAACATCAGCATGTTTTCCTCCTTTTTATCTTTATAGTGAACTTAAGGCCTCAAAACACGTATCGAGTGTTTCATGAGCCTTCTTTAATTGTGTACGTTTTGCGGCAAGCCACATTTCATCTGCGGCAAGACGCTTTTCTTGGGCTTCAAGCGCTTTTGTGACCGCTTCGGGTGCTGGCCCCCCTGCTCCAACACGAGTCTTTACGACAAACGCTGGCGACAAGCTTTCGCGAAGTTCAGCTTCAGTTAGCGGCAACTCCTCTTCTTTATCCTCAAGGCGCTTAATGACAATGCGATAGATCTCTTGAGCCTTCTCGTAGGGGAAGTTCTTCGGGATCCAACCGTTTTGACGCGCCACCGTGACCATTTCACTTGAAAAGTTATGCCCGACGCGGAATGGCACATGAAAGCGGTGCTGCAAGACTTCGGCCAACGCCATCGTCGTTGTCCAATCGTTTTCAAGCTCTTCGAGAGCTCTCTCTGGATGCACGCGAAGCATCGAGTAGGCCCAGTCAGCGAGTTTTAGCATGTGCACGGCATCGACAAAAACACGGGTGTTGTCTTCTGTCACGGATTCCTTATTGTCGTACATCCCAAGATTTAGGTTATGTGCACGAATAAAGGAAGTGGTCGCTTCACCAACAACGTCGCTCGCTTTCGTGCGGGTCTTTTGAATGATGCCCGGGTTTCTCTTTTGCGGCATCGCTGAAGACGCGTAAGCCGCACCCGAATCGAGTAAAAGCCAGGGACGGGTCTGCGCATACTGCTGCGCGATATCTTGCATTAATGTCCCAATACGCACGGCGACATTTGACGCAATCGAGGCGCCTTCAAGCGGGACGTCAAAGAGGCTTACCTGTGAACTATCTAAGCCATTTAAGATTGGCGCATCAAACCCTAAGAGTTCAGCTAAGCGTTCACGATTGAGTTTCCACGAGGAGTTGGCCAAAACGCCAGAACCCAACGCCGAGCAATTCACGCGGCTCCATAAACTTTTAATACGATCGGCATCGCGCTCAAAAGACTCCAAAAAGGCCGCCAAATAATACGCAAAGGTAATGGGCATGGCCTGCACACCATTGGTGTAGGCAGGTAGATAGGTCTCGGTGTTTTTCTTCGCTAAGTCAAGCAAGCGACGACGAAACGCGTTTAAGTTCTCGGCAAAGTCAGCCACCGATTCACGCAATCGCGCTTGGTTAAGAGTCGCGAAGATATCTTGGCGACTTCTTCCTGTATGAATAAGCGTTGCAAGCTGACCGCACGAAGCAATCAAGAGTTTCTCAAGCGGCATGATATCGGTAAAGGGTGGAAGTTCCTTTTGCTTTTCTTCGGCTTCCCTTTGCGCCTTAGCGATAATCTTCGCTTCCTCGTCTGTGACAATCTTTTCTTCGTGAAGCATCACAAGAGAAGCACGATTAATCCGGTTTTGCCAGTATCCCCAGGTTTTGAGTGCTGCCGCATCGCTTGTGGCAACTTCGCGATCGCACCCCCAGGGAATCGTATTCATCGTTTTCATTGGCACTCTCCTCATAGCCAAATAGTTATCCTTCCATTGAAAAACGAGTATAGGGGGAATCTATTAGTGTTAGCAGATGAAACTACTCACGATTTTGCGTTATCTTTTTGACACGTTCTTTTTAAGAACACCCTCGTTTTAGCTAAAAATTCAAGGTTTTATCCCGCTTTTACTCTTCTCTGTGCTTTTTCTATGCTAAATTTCACACGTAATTGCGTGTCAAATTTAAAAATCAAGGGTTTTCGATATGGCTAACGACCGTCATCTTTTACAAAATAATCTCGCGAGTTGGGAACTCGTTTTCTCGGTTCTTGATGAAGGGTCGTTTGCGAAGGCAGCGATGAAAAATCGCTTAGATCGCCCGCAGCTATCCCGCCTCATTAAGACGCTTGAAACCGAGATTGGTCGCCCTCTTTTTATCCGTAAAGGCCGCCAAATTCGTCCAACGCTTTTTGCTTTGGAATCCCGAGAAACCTTAGCGCCCCTTATCGAAAACTTCACAGGCGCCGTAAAGCTCCTTGTAAATAGTCGAGACGAACTCAAGGGAAACATTCGCTTTGGTGCGATGCCAGGATTTTTGCAGCAGCAAATCGTTCCTCTTATTGTCGAATTTCAAAAGTCCTACCCAGAAATTACCTTTGATGTGATTGCCGAAGAAAACCCCGAAGTGCTCTTAAACGGAAGCTTGGACGTGGTGCTTTACTATGGACCAAGACCCGGAAAGGGACTTGTCGAGCACTGGGTCACACGCTCTTTATTTGTTCCGTGTGCGTCTCCAGCCTACCTAAAAAAGGCAGGGAAACCCAAAACACCAGCAGACCTCGCCGAGCACTCAGGCATTATCTTTACGGGATCTTGTCGGCCCCACAGCGAAGTACTCCAGCTCGGAACCGATGAAGCGCACTACTGCTGGAAATCGCAAATCCGCTTTAACAACATTCTTTCCGCGAAAAACGCCGCGGTCAATGGCGCGGGAATTCTCCTTGATTGCCCAGCGCACCACTGCTTTGACGATATTGTGGGCGGGCGTCTTGTCCCCGTTCTTTCTGGCTGGCATACGCCTAATCTTGAAAACTACATCGGAACAACCGGGGAGGCCGCTTCTTTAAAGCGCGTCAAAACCTTCATCGATTGGTACATCCGAAGACGTAGAGAAATCGAAGGCGCCCTTATC
>CAVCTI010000185.1:0-9055 GCA_963604755.1 Duodenibacillus sp.
CTATTCCTACAGTGCCTACGAAGGTCTCAGCCTTTACGAATGACGTTGGGTATTTAACTGAGCATCAGTCCTTGTCTGCCTACGCGAAGACGACTGACTTAGCCGCTTATGCGGAGTCTTCTGCCTTAGCGGCAGTGGCTACCTCTGGCAGCTACAACGACTTAAGCAATAAACCGACCATCCCGAGCGCAGTGACTGTGGACTCTGCCTTGTCAAGCACCTCAACTAACCCGGTGCAGAATAAGGTGATTAACTCAGCCCTTGCTGGGAAGATGAATACTGTGACGCTGGCAACTGTGGCCACCTCCGGCTCATACTCCGACCTTAGCAACAAGCCTTCTTTGGCTACCGTTGCGACATCGGGCAGTTACAACGACCTTGCTAATAAACCAACCATCCCTTCTGCGGTTACAGTCGATTCGGCTCTTTCTAGCACATCCGCTAACCCACTACAGAACAAAGCGATTTATACTGCTTTAGCCTCGAAGGTGGACACCTCTGCATTGGCTGCGGTTGCCACTTCAGGTTCTTACAACGACCTATTGAACAAGCCCACTATCTCATCGGGCATTACCGTAGTTGCCGAGTCCTACACCTCCTCTGGTTGGTACAGGAAATACAGCGATGGATGGATTGAGCAGGGGATTCCGTTTTCAATAAGCCTAACGTATACGGGTAGTAAAACCATAAACTTCCTATTAAGTCTTAACACAGTTTATGGTTGGAGTGGGCCTTTTCCCTCTTACGAAAGAACCTTTGTTTACTATATGTATGAGGAACGCTACGAAGGGTACGAGCAGCAAACTGTTACTGTAACAAATTCGTCGATAACTATCACTAAGAAATACGATGGACCGTATACCTCGGACGAGACATACTTATGGCCTGTCTATTTGCAAGGCACTTTGATTGTTTTTGGGAAGTAACAATAACTGATGATATAAAAAGTCAGAAAGTTACTTCCCCCACACAACGAAATACACTTGTACCCCATCAATAGGCGCCGCACCGTCTGTGGAGTAACTAGTGGGGCGGTAATAGGTTAGCGTGACACCACTATTTGATAAGGAGTATTGCCCCTCAGATACATATTTGCTTTCGGATGATGCGTAACTGTTTATGAAAGAGAGCCTCCCTGTCCGCTTATATCCATAACTAGTATCAGTAATCACAAAGTCAACTATAGACCCCCAAATTGCGGAACTGAACGCTGTAAGAAAGTTAGTTGTCTTAGTTTGCTTACTATAGGTAGCCCTTAAGCCACTATTAGTTACAATAATCCCCTGCTCAATCCATCCATCGCTGTATTTCCTGTACCAACCAGAGGAGGTGTAGGAGGTTTTACTTAGCGTGAAGACGAGGTTGACAAGGTATCGAAGCATTCGTATACTATTTCCTAATAAGAGCTCTTGGCAACTATTTCATCCACCCGTCCTTATAAGGAGAAAGCTTATGAAACAGTTTCACTGCCCTAATTGCCTACATCGACTTCTCGATGTGTCCGAAGAGACAGTAGGTACGATTCGGATTAAATGCAGGCGGTGCAAGGCTCTTGTTTGCTTCGATTTGCCATCGGCAAAATAGCATTCCTTCATGGCCCATGTGCCAACTCCCATAAGCCAGCCGAGCTTTAAGTAAGACCTCTGAGTTTTCTCTTAACAGGAGAAATCACAATGGCAGAATTTGCATCCAAAGGTGTCGCCGGCACCGGCTTAGGCTTGGGCATCGCAGGCACCGCCCTTTCCCTTCTCAATAACAATGGCAACGGCCTCCTCGGCAACCTCTTCGGTGGTAACTCGAACGCCTACATTGACTCTTTAAACTCCCGTATCGCTGAGCTCCAAGCGGAGAAGTACTCCGATAAGGTCGGCATCGAGGTCTACAAGGCTGCCCGTCAGTCTGACAAGGAGATCAACACACGGTTCGAAGCCGTGGCCGCTGAAATCGCCGACATGCGCGTTCGCGAAGCCCAGACCGCTGGGAAAATCGACATGGTAGCAGCGACTGCTACGCAGGGCATCTCGATGAACACCGCGGCTATCACAGCCCTTCAAACGCTCGTCTCTTCTATCACGAAGACCGTCGTACCGAACACTTCAGTGTGCCCGGGTTGGGGGAACGTAACGATTACCCCGTCGACAACGACGACTACAACGGGTGGTTAACCATTAGGAGGGTGTCATGAGGGTCCATGTGAATAAGATCCCTGATATCGTTCAGGAATTTGTACTGTCTAATATCGTTACAGGTGCTCCTACAGACTTGGCGAAATTCACCACGGGGTTCTTCGCCCCGTACGTTGCCGATGCTGTTAAGGGCATGCTGCAAGGGCCAGTGGCTACCTCGCTCGGGGTTGTGGACTCCGACGGGATGGTGGATATCGATCGTGCATACGCCTCAGCCTCTGCCTCTTTGGAGAAGACAGGAGGAACCCTGTCGGTCTATGGGCTCATCTTCCGCAAGGACGACCTAGACACCCTTAACTCAATCGCGAAGAAATACGGAGGACAGTAATGGATACGAAAGACATGGTCAAGGTTCGCGCAGAGCAGACAGTGGAGCACATGCTCGATAAGATCGACCGAGTGCTCGACGATGCTCGAGATGAAGGGGATATGACCGAAACAGATGTGGATATTGTGCTGAAATGCTGGAAGGCGATTCTGAAGTCAAAAGAGGCTTGCCGTTTAATAAATTCCTAATTATTTTAGTCCCTCCCACACAGAAATAGTATAGTCGTGTATAATAGGGCCTTGAAATAGGCCCTATATTTTTCCTGCAGGAGAAAATCATGATTGGAACACAGTTTGCAAAGCCTTTGCAAGACGATTATTTATTTGATGAGCAGGGAAATCGCTCGGATAACCCAGCTGCTAACACATGCAGGAAATACGCAGAGGCGGCTGCATGGTGCAATGAGCGCAACGCGACCATTGAAGACAAAGGGGATTATTACGAGGTTGTGGCTATCCCTGAGCCCGAACCTGTTCCTGAACCTACAGAGGAAGAGCTCCTCGCTCAAGCAAAATCAGCGAAGCTCTCTGAATTAAATACCAAATTCTCTGCTTGGCGCGAAGATGGAGCGACCTTAGTTTCTTCATTGGGGTTCGAGGCTGATGCCGACGAGAAGGCTAATGATGACGTTTCAGGCTTGGTTATCTTAGGCAAGTCCGCTACGTTTATGGATGCTGATAATCAACCGCATGTCCTCACAATTGATCAGCTCAAAGTCCTGCAAACAGAAATTATTGAAAGTGGTGTGGCTGCTTACGAAACGAAGTGGGCCTACCGCAACGCCGTCAACTCCGCAACTACAGTTGATGCAGTCAACGCGATTGAGATCAAGTTCGAGCCGAAAGATTTTACTACCTCTAACTAAGGAACCCTAGTTATGGAAGACACCGACAAGTCGATCGACCACCCGGCGCACTACACGCAGGGCAAACACGAAGTCATTGAATTAACTGAACTTTTAGACTTCTGCACCGGCAACGCTGTGAAATATATCCTCCGTGCGCCGTACAAGGGACAGTACGTCCGAGATCTGAAAAAGGCACGGTGGTACATCGAGCACTTAGCCGACTCCCCCTACGGGACGACGATCAGTAAGAAGCTCTACGACCTTGCCTGTGAGTACGGTAACCAATTATTGAAGGATATCTTTGAGTGTCTTTACGCCGCGCGTAAGGCAGGAGACCTCGGCTCAGCACCGTACAAGATGTGTGTGGATATGATCACAAAGGCGATCCACGAGCAGGAGTTCTACGAGGTAAAACGCGAGCTCAAGCGCTGTAAGGAAGAGCTTCGCAAGGCACGAGAAGAGAAGCCCGCATCGACGTGGCCAGCCTACACTTGGGAGATCCCCTTCGAGTATTTCTCTCGTAGGCCAGACTACACCGACCCCGCTTGGTGGAAACGCGAGATCTGGTCATGAACACGGCGCTTGTGTACAACCTCCCGTATGCCGTTCAATGGGCTAATGAGAGGATTAACTCCCCCGGGAAGTTTCCTGAAGACACAGGGAGTATTGGGATTATGCGAGACGGCAAACTTGTTGCCGTTTGTGTGTACTCAGAGTACGCAGGTGCAGGGATTGCGATGAATATCGCTTCGGATGGTTCGAAGCGGTGGATGACAAAACAATTTTTACGGGCGTGTTTTGAGTGGCCATTTAACTACCTCAAGGTACGCCGCGTGACAGGGCTGGTTCGAGTAGACCAGCCTGATGTAATGAAATTTGACGAACACCTCGGGTTCAAGCGCGAAGGAGTGCTTCGTGCGGCCGAGCCTGATGGGACTGATTTAATTATTTACGGCATGCTCCGAGAAGAGTGTCGGTGGATTTAACTAATGGGCTGGATTAGCGGTTCATCAAACCCAGTTGAGCAAACTGAGAAAGTGGTTGATGCTGCGAAAAGCAGTACAGGGAAAAAGGTTATCGCCGCTGATATAGCAACGGGGGGGCTGATCTCAGGCACAGTAGGAGCAGCGGCTTCGACCGGGATGCCAACCGTTTTATCGGTTCTCGGAACAGGCGGTGGCAAGGAGCTTACGGAGTACACCGTCAGCGCGCTTAGTGGAGGAACAATGGGAAAAAAAGGCGGAAGTAGTGCTCCATCAGTCGATCCGCGAGTAGGCATCGCTATGGAGAAGATGGCTGACACGAATGAGCGTCAGCAACAGTGGTACGAGAACACGGCGTATCCTTGGTTAAAAGAGCAGACTGAATACACGAACAAACAGAACGATCGGTATCAGGAGATGCTCCAGCAGAACTACTCCTATTGGCAGGACTACGCGCAGAAACAGGCTGATAAGTCAAACGCGATTACCGATGAGGTGTGGAACAGGTACAAGGAGAAATATGTGCCTGTGGAAGACTCCCTTATCTCAGAGGCTAACCAATACAGCACAAACGCCGAAGCCGAGCGACAGGCAGGCTTGGCGATCGCCGATACACAGGCGAACTATTTATCTCAACGTCGTGCTCTGCAACAGAACATGGCGCAGTACGGCATCAGCCCGACCTCTGGTCAGTACCTCGCACAGCAGAACGCTTTAAACGTCAATCAGGCGGCGGCTCGAGCCGCAGCAGCGAATCAGGCACGCAACGCAGCGCAGGAGCTTGGCTGGACGAAGAAATATCAAGTAGCAGCCCTTGGGCAGAACAGCCTTAACCTCGCGGGCACGATGTCTCAGAACGCAACAAACACAGGTACGACAGCCTCGTCGAATGCGATTAACTCCGCGGCAAACATCAATCAGTCGAGCTTGTCGAACGTCCAGAACTTCGCGAACATCGGCTTGAACTCGTACTCGAGCATGGCCAACGCTTGGGGCAACTACGGCAACCTCGGTATGCAGGTGTCTCAGTACAACGCGAACAATTATTGGAACCAACAGAATCAGAACGCAAACGCCACGTCGGGCATCATCAGCGGTGTTGCAACAGTAGGCTCAGCGGTGGCAGTAGCGGTTTAATGAAGAAGATATTTGAGACATACAGCGAAGCAACCCTGTTCTACTCAGGAGGGAAGGACTCGCTCGTGTGTCTCCTTCTCGCCCGCCCTTGGTGGGATCGACTGACGGTAGTCACGGTTGACACGGGTGAGATGTTCCCCGAAGTCCGTGAGCACATGGCGAAGGTCAAGGCGCTCGTCCCGCACTTCGAGGTGATTCACTCAGATGTCGTGTCGTACCACCATCAGTACGGGTTACCCGTGGACGTGGTGCCGACGAGGAACACAGAGACAGGCGACCTCCTATGGGGTAACGCAGGTATCCGGTGTTGTAGTCGCTTCGACTGCTGTCGAGTGAACATGTGGAACCCGATGCAGGCTTACTTCGAGCTTCACCGTCCCCCGTGCGTGATCCGCGGGGACAGAGGGCAGGAGCGTCTGATGGGCGGCAAACGCTGGGAGAACGTGCGCTTCGAGTTTCCGATCTTCGATTGGACAACAGAGCAGGTACATGACTACCTACGTAAGGATACATTAGGGCTGGTGCAAGCCCGCCATTTCCTCCCCGACTCCTCAAGCTTGGACTGCATGTGGTGTACGGGGTATTTCAACGAACAGCGCGTACGGATGGGGTACTTGAAGGCACACCATCCCGAGTTAGCGGAGCAGTATGTGAAGTTCTATAAGAGTTATAAGAAGGCCGTTGCAAAGGAGATGGACGGCATTGGAGGTATTGAATGAGTGGTGTAGTTGAGTTTAAAGGCCCCGACTGGGGCAAAAGTCTCCATCATGGGATCGAGGCTGGTGCGACGTTAGGTAAAGGGCTGAACTCAGCCATTGCATCAATGAAGTACAGCAGTGCGAAAGACGCGGCAAACGAAGCCTTTGAGAAAGACATCGCAGCCGCGGGGAATGACCAAAAGGCCATTGACCTTGCACATACTAAGCGTGATAAAGCCATGGGGCAGGCCCTTAGTGATGTTTATGCGTTTACAGGGGAGTACGAAAAATCTCACAACGCACAACGTCAAACAGACCAAAACGCTGCATTAGCAGAGCTTAAGCAAGGAGCCCTTGGTCAAGGGGCGCTTCCCCAACAGGCGCCACAAGCGCTACCGCAGTACGATGCAAAGGGAGCAGAGGCGTTTAAAGCCGAGCTTATGGCGGGATATCAGAAAGATCCGACAGCAGCGAACAACGCGATTCTTAAACAGATTAACGCAGACCCTTTGCGAAAATCGCAAGGAGTGTCCTATTCATTAACAGACTCCGGGCAGTATCAAGCATTTCAAAATGGCAAGCCCATGGGGAACCCCGAGAACCTTCCCGACGGGCTTCTCAATAGCATGGTTGGAAGTTACTTTGACGATGAAGTCGCTGCTCGTTATGGGACTCCAGAAAACCCGATCGCCGCCGGAGGTGTGGGCGCTGTGGGCCCTACGGAACCCGCCGCTGATAACGGCGGGAAAAGCTACCGAGACCAATACAACACAAAGCTTTCAGAGAAAGACGAAGCTGAGTACCAAAAATGGGCTAAGCGCACAGGTCGTGCAAACGACGATGAAGACTATGACATGCGCGGGGCTTGGCTCGAGGCAAAGGAAAAAGGCATCTCGCTTGAAAATGAGAAAGGACACTTCCCAGATAAATACAAGAAGCCCAACCATCCAACCTTTTCTAATGAGTCAAAATACAACGGCGCCGAAGGCGCGCGTGGGGGCACTTGGAGTAAAACCTCTGACGGTCGCCCTATGTATACGCCGGGGCGTGATTTGTCGGATGAGGAAGCACAGAAGTTGCAAAAGTACTTCGCGGAGAAAGAACCCGACGCCGTGCTTAATTTGCAGGGTAGGCAGTCCCAACAACGTCCGCAAGCGATGATTACGGCTGACAATGCTCCTCAACAAGGAAGAGGCCAGCGGCAAGCGATGGACATCGGGCCAGATGCTGTGATGCGTCGCCAACGCCCTGAAGGGTACTCGAACGATCTAGATTATGTTATTCGTCGTGAGCGCGAAATGGCGCAAATCCAAGATCGGTTCTTCGCACGTTATGGCCGATACCCAGACAACATGGAGAAGAGCCAGCTCCTCGATGCGATTAAACAGCGAGAGACCGGATGGCATAACGTACAAACAGAAGACACCTCTCGTGAGACCAACGCCATTGCCCGCGGAAATCTCAGAATGAGAGAGAAGGAATTTGAGTTTAAGAAGCAACAGGCGGCGGCAGAGCAACTAGCCGCGGAAATTGCAAGGCTCAATCCTAAGTTAAAAGTCTCCGACACGGGTAGCGAGGAAGAAGGCTACGAGGTGAAGAACGAGCAGGGCATGACTGTTGGAAGGGTGATGTCGCTTGACGAAAAGGGCAACGGGACAACTTCACAAGTTGTTGCTCCCCCCGGATGGACAAAGAAGCAAGTCAGCGAGCTAAACACCAAGATTCAGAAAATGTACGGATCCACACGAGGGGTTGAGTACACCACAGATCCGCAGACTCTGCATACGACCATCAAAATCGGTGACAACCTTTTCGGGTTTACTGAAACTTCTAAGGGGGTGTCGCGTTCGAATGCCTTCCAAGAAGTTGCAGATTTCCTTGCATCGGTTGAAGCAGAGGTGTCAGCGTACAAGAAGTCTACTGCTGGTAAGGAAGATAAAGCTGAGGCAGGACGTCGAGCGCACAAGCGTCGCGTCGAGCGTGAAGGCGCTGCGAAGAAGAAGCGAGCTGAATTACAGCAACAGAACGAATCTGAGCGTAAAGAGCAAAAGAGATGGCGTGATGACTAGCCGGAGGGTTAATGATTAAGGTTACTCCTGAACAATGGGAAGATTATAAAGCTGGTAAATTAGGCGGCCCTAGAGGCGAGACCTACACAGGCGAAGAGAACGAAGGCTGGCTAGGTGACACAGTCACTGCGCTTAAGCGTGGTACAGCACTAACAGGTGCTCGGGCTGTCACAGGCGCCATTGACATGGTAACAGGTGGTGCCGCTACGAGCGCATGGGGTGAGCAGTTAGACAACTGGGATCAAGAGACACTGAACGAGTACTCTAAGGGTAACCAAGAGGCTCGCATGGCTCGAGCCAATGCCATTGACAACGCAGACGGTGTGTTTGGAAAGGCCGCTGCGGCGATTGGTGGAACGATCGCTAGT
This sequence comes from Duodenibacillus sp., assembly GCA_963604755.1. Taxonomy (GTDB): domain Bacteria; phylum Pseudomonadota; class Gammaproteobacteria; order Burkholderiales; family Burkholderiaceae_F; genus Duodenibacillus. Next base: position 8,617 of record CAVCTI010000185.1, read on the forward strand.
CCGAGCCTCCTGTATACGGATATGCTTGAGACCCTCCCAGCGACGGCTGCTCCGATGGGGCCTGCGTACAAACTCGGTAAGGCGGCAGGGCTCAAAGAGTACTCCCGTGCTGTGGGTATGCTAGAGGGCCCATCGATCCCCGGGGCAATTGCGAAGCTTACACCTAAAGAAGTTAGCCAACAGGTACGAGAGAAAGTCGCAGGGCGTGCCGCATACGTAGGCGAAGGTGTGCTCGGCGGTGCGTTGTCGGCGAACCAAGTCGTCTCGGATAACCTCGCAGAAGGCCGCGAAGCCGATGAAGGGTTATGGTCGGCCTATGGCGTAGGCGCTACAACGGCAGCTATTGCAGGTGGGTCAGGGAAACTCCTTCCGAACAGCGCGGGGCTTGAAGGTGTGCTCGCTGGCGGTGGGCAGGCAATCCGTCGTGCGTTTGGTAAAG
>CAVCTI010000186.1:0-7980 GCA_963604755.1 Duodenibacillus sp.
GCTCTCTTCTGTGATGCTTGCGAAGATGCTTATTATCCCAGCGCTTGTGATGATGGCTCTCACATACGCTGCCGGCGAATGGGTGGCTCCCTACACAGATCGCGCTTACACCGATTTAAGACGTGTCAATGTCTATAACACCAACCTAAAACGCATCCATGGATTTAAGTCTGGCGTTTGGGTCAAAGACATCGTGAAAACAAAAGAAGGGAAGCCGCGTCTCGTGCGCTTTGTGAATGTCGAAAGTCTTCTTGTGGGAGAAGATATGAAAACGGGCGCATGGCGCGTCTTTGAATTCTCTGCCACAGATAACTCTTTGCAACGCATTATTCACGCCAAGAGTGCTGTTCACATCCCAACGCGCGGCTGGCACCTAATTAATGCGCAAATTGAAACGCTTCCGAAGATTGATCACGCAGAAACCCCGATGTTTGAAAAGGCAACGCACCGTAAAGGCGTCGATTTGATGCTTGAAAGCGATATGAAGCCAGAGATTCTCGAAGTGTTAACAGTGAAACCTGCAGCAATGGGAGTAGCTGAACTTCATGACTACATCGGGCACTTAAAAGAGATGCACCAGACAACGAAGCGCTATGAAGTTGAATTCTGGAATCACCTCTTTTATCCCTTGTTGATTTTCGTGATGCTCATGGTTGCTATGCCATTTGCGTACTTAAATGTTCGGTCGGGCGCGATGGCTGTGAAGGTTTTCCTAGGACTCATTATCGGCATTCTATTTTATGGCTTTGATAATGTCTTCTCTTTTGCGGGAGCCGCAGGGATGCTTCCGGCGGTTGCCGTTCCCCTTGTGCCGATAGCCATTATGCTCATTGCAACAACAACGACGCTCTGGTTTGCAGAGCGTCGGTAGGGTGTGTTTGTAAAAGTCTCTTTGCTTAGTGCGAAAGAATCTGCGATAGGAATTTCTGGGCGCGTTCAGAACGAGGCGCACTAAAGAATTCGTCCTTAGGAACGTTTTCAAGGATTTCGCCAGCATCAACGAAAATCACACGGTCTGCGACTTTCTTCGCAAATCCCATTTCGTGCGTGACGACCATCATGGTCATGCCTTCTTTTGCTAACTGCACCATCACATCGAGCACTTCGTTAATCATTTCTGGGTCAAGTGCTGACGTGGGTTCGTCAAAAAGCATGCAAATTGGGTCCATTGCAAGCGCGCGAGCAATCGCAACACGTTGCTGTTGGCCTCCTGAGAGCTGTCCAGGAAACTTCTCGGCATGCGCTAAAAGCCCCACGCGATCCAAAAGTTTAAGTCCGCGCTCCGTCGCCTCTTCTCTATCTCGCTTTAAGACTTTCATCTGCGCGAGACGCAAGTTGTCGATAATCGATAAATGCGGAAAGAGTTCAAAGTGTTGGAAAACCATGCCGACGTGGCTACGTAATTTCGCGAGATTGGTTTTCGGGTCGCCGACACTCACGCCATTAACGAAAATCTCCCCTTGCTGGAACTCTTCTAGGCCATTCACGGTCTTAATTAGCGTGGATTTTCCCGATCCCGAAGGACCGCAAACTACGACCACTTCACCTTTCTCGACGTTAACCGAGCAGTTTTTTAAGACCTGAAAGTCGCCGTACCACTTGCTGACATTGCGGATTTCAATCATTGCCATGGCAATCCCCGTCAAAAAAGTTGTGTGCCGCGCTGGCGCATCAATTTAAAAATAGGCGGAAACGATAGCACGGACACGCACTTTAGGGGAAGCGTGCGGCACTTTGATTTCTCATAGGGAAAAGAACTCCTTCTTTTTCTGCCAAATGCATCGCACCAAAATAGTGCATACCGTTTCATTTTGGGGAGGGCAAAGGAGCCACGAGCGAAAAAACCGCGAAATTTCTAAGTAGTACTAACTAGGTTTCAGAAATAAAAGCGAATTTTGTGGCTGGCACGAAAGTTGCTTTATACAATACAGAGACGCGAAATTGCCTTAGGGCAAAAAGCAACACAAAAGAATGAACTTGGAGAAAAAAACATGTTTAAGAAACTTCTTCCTCTTGTCTTAGCCGGGTCGCTCGCGATTGCGAGTGCCGCGATGGCCAAAGACACCTTCGTGACCATCGGCACTGGTGGTATTACAGGTGTTTACTACCCCACGGGCGGCGCTTTGGCAAAAATCATTAACGCCAAACGCAGCAAGTACCATGTTCGCGCGAGTGTCGAAAGCACGGGAGGTAGCAAATTCAACATCAACGCCATCGCCACAGGCGACTTGGACTTTGGTGTTGCACAGGCAGATACGCAGTATATGGCCTATTTTGGTAAAGAGGCGTGGGCAGGAAAACCCGTAAAGAAGCTTCGCGCTGTTTTTGCTCTCGCGCCTGAAGCCGTGACCTTCGTTGCTGCTGAAGATAGCGGCATTCGTTCAATCCGTGACGTCAAGGGCAAGATTGTTAACATCGGTGACCCTGGCTCTGGTCAGTACATTAATTCGCAAGATATCTTTAAGACCGTTGGTCTTGTTCCCGATAAGGACTTTAAGGCTGAAAAGATTAAGCCCGCTGACGCGCCGCGTATTTTGCAAGACGGCCGCATCGATGCATTCTTCTTTACGGTTGGCCACCCCAACGGAAATATTAAGGAAGCCACAGCTGGCAAGCGTTCGTGCCGCATCGTTCCGATTACAGGCCTTGATCAGCTCTTAAAGGATGCTCCGTACTACTCGATGACAACAATCGATATGACGCAGTACCCCGATGCGACGAATAGCAAGGACGGCAAGGTTGAGACCCTTGGCATGTTAGCCACATTAGTCACAAGCTCGGATGTTCCAGATGACGTCGTCTATGCCATTACAAAAGAAGTGATGGAAAACCTCGATGCCTTCAAAAAACTTCACCCAGCTTTAGGTGGCTTAACAAAGAAGTCCATGCTAGAAGGATTGACTGCTCCGATTCACAATGGCGCTATGCGTTACTACAAGGAAGCTGGCCTTATTAAGTAAAACAAAAACGTGAGAAGTTTTAGGGTCGAAACCGAAAAAATCGGGCTCGACCCTTACGGTTCTCTAAGAAGAGTAAAAAAAGACCAAGGTTGCACTATGACAGATACGGACAAAATCATCCTCCCTGATGACAATTACGGAAAGGAATCCAAGCGAAGTTCAAAAGACGACATCATTGGGGAATATCGACAGGAAGTCACCGAGGGCGACCATGGTCTCGTTGGAGACAAGTCAGGGATTTCCACAAAGATTACCTTTATTGTGGCTCTGTGCTGGTCTTTATTTCAGATGTCGACGGCAAGCTGGCTCTTGATTGACACGCTTTATGTGAAAGCGTTTCACTTGGGTTTCGCTCTTGCGCTTGTTTACCTTAATTTACCAGCGCTTAAGAACGTAAGAAAAGGGCGTTGGGATTTACGTATCCTTCTTGCGATGAATCGCGTGACGATTATCGATTGGTTAATCGGTGTCGTTGCGATTGCTGCCGCCCTTTACGTTTTCTTCGAGTACGACGGAATCGCAGAGCGAGCGGGGATGCCAAACTTTACGGATATTCTCGTCGGGTTTGTGCTTCTTGTGACGCTTCTTGAAGCAACGAGGCGTGTCTCGGGGCCTGCACTTCCCGTGATTAGCCTCTTTTTTATCGCCTACGTTTTCTTGGGTCCGTATCTACCAGACCTCTTTGCCTTTAAGGGCGTGTCGCTTTCTCGCTTTATCTCGCAGATTACGATGGATACGCAAGGTATTTATGGCGTGCCGCTTCACGTGTCAGCAACGGTCGTATTCTTATTCGTTTTGTTTGGAACGATGCTAGATCGCGCAGGTGGCGGGGCGTTCTTTACGCGTATTGCGGTTTCTGGTCTCGGTCAATACCGAGGGGGTGCCGCGAAAGCTGCTGTGGCAGGATCTGCTCTTTCGGGTATGGTTTCGGGTTCTTCCATTGCGAACGTTGTGACAACAGGAACTTTCACGATTCCTTTGATGAAGCGTATTGGTTATACGGGAACAAAGGCAGCAGCTATTGAAGTTGCGTCATCGGTAAACGGCCAGTTAGCTCCTCCTGTGATGGGAGCTGCCGCGTTCATTATTGCCGAGTATGTGAACGTTCCGTATGTGGAAGTGGCAAAAGCCGCAGCCATTCCTGCCTTTGCCGCTTACATGGGTCTTCTTTGGATTACCCATATCGAAGCGTGCAAGCAGGGTTTGAAAGGACTACCGAAGAAAGATCTTCCACTTTTCTGGGTGGAAATGAAAAAGGGCATGCACTTTTTGCTTCCCCTTTTGATGCTTCTTTACGAGTTGATTATCCTGCAGCACTCGGCCGAATTGAGCGTTTTACGTGCAACGCTCGTCCTTGCTGCGATTATGCTTTTGCAGCCTGTGGCGATTGCCCGTGTTCACCATGAGCCTTTAGGGCCCGCATTTATGAAGGGCTTAAAGGTCTTACTTGGAGCACTTGCCGCAGGCGCCAATAACATGGCTGGTGTTGCTTTGGCGACAGCCTCCGCTGGCATCATCGTCGGTTGCGTCTCCATGGGTCTAGGTCAACAAATCACGAGCTTTGTTGAAGTGCTCTCGATGGGCAATATTTTCCTTTTGGTCCTTATTACGGCAATAGCAAGCTTGCTCCTTGGCATGGGATTGCCAACGACAGCAAACTACATCATCATGGCTTCTCTTACGGCTCCCGTTTTAGTCGATCTTGCGACAGGCATGAGCGTTCACGGTCTGGAGATTGCGATTTCCTTGATGGGTGCGCATTTGTTCTGCTTGTATTTTGGTGTGATGGCCGATGCTACGCCTCCTGTGGGATTAGCGGCTTACGCGGGCGCTGCGATTGCGCGAGTCGAGCCGATTCGTGTGGGCTGGCAAGCGTTTATTTACGATATTCGCACCTTCATCATTCCTGTGGCTTTCCTCTTTAACTCGGATTTGCTGTTAAATGGAATCGATAGTTGGTTTATTGGCTTCTTCCTCTTTGCCATGACAAGTCTCGGGATGATGGCAATGACAAGTGCCCTAGAAGGATGGTTCTTAAATAAAGTCAATCCCATCGAGCGCGTGATTCTTCTTTGCGCCTCAGGAATCATGATGTTCCCATTCCTCTTAACAGGAGCGTTCTTACCGTACGAAATGCGTTGGTGCGGTTACGCTGTTGGCTTAGCGTTAATCGGTGCCGTGTATGTTTGGCAACGTTGCCGCTATCACGAGACGCTCTTCTAGTCGTCTTGTATTTCCTCCTTAGAAAACGGCAAAAACGCTCGAAATTCGGGCGTTTTTGCTTACTAGGCCCCGAAGGAACCGAGGCCCACTAATTCTCTCTAGCCTTTAATGCAGAGAACCTGTTTAAGCGTGTGATTGACCTTGGTGAGATCACTCTGGTTAGCAATAACGGCTTCAATATCTTTGTAGGCGGCAGGGATTTCATCGACAACGCCGATATCTTTCCGACAGACAACACTAGCTGTCTGCTTTTCTAAGTCGTCTTTTGTAAAGGTATTTCTTGCAGCCGTGCGACTCATTTTGCGTCCTGCGCCATGCGAAGAGGACATGAAGGAATCGGGATTGCCAAGACCTGTGACAAGGTAGGAATTCGTTCCCATAGATCCAGGGATAATGCCGGCTTCCCCAGCTTTTGCTCGAATGGCTCCCTTTCTTGTCACATAGACTTCTTTTCCAAGGTGCGTTTCTTTTTCCACGTAGTTGTGGTGACAGTTAATCACATCACCTTCGAGCGCGAAGTTCGGCCAAACGCCTTTTAGAGACGCGGCAATATCTTCTAGCATAGCAATGCGATTGACAGCGGCATAACGCTGCGCCCAATCGGTGGCTCTCATGTAGTCATCGAAAAGCTCTGTTCCTTCTTCAAAGAAAGCGAGCGCTGGATCGGGCAACTCGATAGCAAGCTCCTGCATTAATTTACGGGCCTTAGAAATGTAGTAGACCGCCATAGTGTTTCCCGCGCCACGAGACCCTGAGTGCAACATCACCCAAAGAGCGCCCGTTTCGTCTGCTGTTAACTCAATGAAGTGGTTGCCAGCGCCTAAGGTGCCAATTTCTGCCTGCCACGTCATCTTTCGCATGTTGCTTAGAAGGTCTGGCGTCTTTTTGAGAATATCTTCCATCTCAGGAGCAAACAAAGCGACCTTCTCATTTTTCACGTTCTTTTCTTTGTGCTGCCTCATCCCGACAGGGGTGCGTCGTAAGATTTCGCGCATAGCGCCTTCAAGGCGATTCTCTGAGAGATCGTCTTTTGTAAGGTTCGTTTTCACAGCAAGCATTCCACAGCCAATGTCAACGCCGACAGCGGCTGGAATCACGGCCTTTTCCGTTGCAATAACGCTGCCGATTGTGGCGCCAAGACCAGCGTGCACGTCTGGCATTGCGGCAACGTGATTAAAGACAAAGGGAAGTTTTGCAACGTTCGTTAGCTGCTCAATTGAAATGTCATCGACATCGTTTGTCCAAATCCAAACAGGTTTAGCCCCTGCTTCTTCAATCTTTTTCTGAATTGTCATTTTTTCACTCTCCATCGAGCAAACTCGCATAGCGAGGTGAATCCAAAATATCTTTGAGTATTTCCCAAGGCGTTGGGTACGTTCCCGACAACAGTGCCTTCAGGATCTTCTCGGAATATCCCGAGCACAAGATAAGACCTGCCTTATTCTCAATGAGAGGAACGCCTCCTGTTCTTCCGGCGATGTTCCAGAAGACAACTCGCGGGAAAGGTAAACCAATTTCTTGGAATTTTCTCTGATACGTTTCAAAGACTGTGTCATAGGGATTCCCAACATTGGCTACGTCAAACTCCATGTCTGAAAAAAGGACAAGAGTGGGTAGCTCGCACGCCTTAATATTTTTTGTTTTGCAAAAGTTAAAGAGTACCTCGAGCACTTTTTCGATATTTGTGTTGTAGCCACCAACCGAGGTAATTTTCTCGGCTTTTTCCTTTAAGGTAGCAAGACTTGAAATATCTGTTATCACAGGGTCTTCGGAAAAGCTCATAACGAGTCCTCTGAAGGCCCCTGTGTTTGCTTCTGACAAATAAATCGAAAGCCCTACGGAAACATCGATGGCCCACAAGGCGCCAATGCTACAAAACATCGATCCAGAGACATCGCAAACGGGAAGAATGTTCCCAGCAATCGCTGCTTTAGGGAGTGCCTTCCAAATGACCTCGCAAGCCTCTGAGAAATTCTCGTTTCGAGCTTTTGCTATCACTTCTGGCGCAGAAAGTGCTTTTGTATTGAGTTTGGCTTCTCCTTTCTTTACCGCCTCGAGGTAGGCGCTATAACGTTCTGTGTCATACGCAAAAAATAGGTTTGTGTAGCGAAGCCCTGCTAAGCTTGAAAGCTTTGCATAGTCAATTTGAGCGTAGTTCTTCGTGCAGATTTTCCGCTCGACAATATCCAAAGCGGCTTGCAAGCCGCTTAGGAGTTTGCGATAGTCTTTTTTCGAAATGCCCATCTCGCGAATAAAGGTAAGAGCATCCTGTCGCGTTTTAGAAGACGACGCGGAAATCGAAGGCATCCACTTAGCAAGTAGCGAAATCTTTCCTCCGCTCTTTAACGAAGCGGCATCTACCTTAAGCTGCAAGATAAGTGCTGCGCGAATCGCTTTTGCCAAAGACGCGTTTTTTGTCGCAGCGGCAATCTCAACTAAATCGTCAAAGCGGCCGTAACCCTTGTTACCGAGGACATCGACAAGCTTTTCAGCTGAGAGAAGATTGCGATCGGCGAGTTCTGTCATAAGGATACGTCCGAGCTCGCGCTCTCCAGCTCCGTTAATCACATCTCGGATAAGAAGCGAAAGACGAATGCCGTAACGCTTATCGTCAAAATTTTTGCTTGACTCTAGGGCGTCGACAAAGGTTTTGACAAGGGGATCTTCTTTGCTTGCGAAACGTTTAAAGCGGGCTTTGCTGAAAACTCATTAAAATCAAGGGATTTCTATCGACTCCTTTCGTTGTACATATGTTATAAAACCGGCGTAAAGGGGAGCACCCCAATTTTTTGCACTA
>CAVCTI010000187.1:0-3829 GCA_963604755.1 Duodenibacillus sp.
CTACAAAGATGTCTAGTACCGAAGAAAAAAACAATAATCCCTCTCTTGTCGCAGGAGACGAGAACTTAAAAGAAACCATCCTTGATGATGTTGAGTTAAGCGGCAAAGATTCCTTTTTAAAACTGCATCGCTTAACAGTGAAACTTCCCAACGGCGAGAAATCGCGGCGCGACATCATCCGTCATCCTGGGGCTTGCGCGATGATTGCTTTGGATAAGGATGGAACAATCTTTCTTGAGCGTCAGTGGAGAACGCCACTATCGCGAGCGTTTTGGGAACTTCCGGCGGGGAAAATCGATCCCAATGAACCGTCCTTGGAGTGCGCCAAGCGTGAACTTGAAGAAGAGGTCGGCATTAAGGCCTCGGACTGGGTAAAGCTTGGGACGATGCATAACGCAATCGGCTATAGCGATGAGCATATTGATGTGTATCTAGCACAGGGGCTCACGAAAACCTACACGCATTTAGATGACAATGAGTTTTTGCGTATTGAAAAGAGACCTTGGAAAGAGGTTCTTCAGATGACCTACACAGGAGAAATCACCGATGCGAAAACCATTAGCGCCATGCACTGGTTTGCGCATTTTGTGAATGAAAAAAAGTAGAGCGTTTTTCTCTTGCCTAGTAGGCGATATCAAAGATTGACTTTGGCTTATAGCCTAAAGTCTGCGCACAAAGAGGGCGCTGTCCGGCGGTAAGTCTCAGTGCTTTACGCACACGCTTTGGATCAAAACTCATCCGGGCTAAGCAGTGAATCGAAAGCGCAGCGCACGCTAAGTACACAGCTTCGACTTTGGCCCCTGCCTCAACCGCAGGTCCATAGTGCTTAAAGAAGTCACGAAGCGTCGTGTCTTCGTCTTTTTTCCGAATCTCAAAAAATTTCTTTAAGTAATCGACCGCTGAACGGTGTGTTTCGATGGGATTAGCCACATAGATAATGTGCACAGGAGCACTGGCAATCAAAGGCTGCGACAGAGAGACGTCTTCGCGACAGTCACGGTCGACTAAAAAGACCAAGGCGCGCCGCTTGTTATCCCAAAGCCAAACGCCATTGGATTTCACGACGTAAAGGCTTACGCAGTGCTTTTCTAAAATCGAAGGTGTTGTACGAAGCCCTTCTTTTTTTGTAGTCAACCCATCAGCGGCCCAGAGAATTGTCGAAAGGTCCGCGTCATTGATTGGTTGATCGGAAAATTCGTAATGCGATTTACGCGAAAGAAATGACGCTCCGAGCCCCACATCCAGCGAGCGTGGGGCAGGGAGTTTTCTTAAGGTCTCTGTATCGGCCTCAGTCTTTTTACGAAAAGCACTCATAGTTCGTGTGTTCTCTAGCCTTAGGCGGGATAACCAACAGTAAGAGCCATCACAGGCGTGTAGCGTTTTGCGTCACCTAAAAGGGAAGCGACGAAACTCACATCAAAACTTGCGCGAGCGACACTCGCAAGGCCCAAAGCAGCACAAGCAAGTTGCCCGGCCTCAACCATGCAACCCGCGTCAACAGCGAGGCATTTTTCTTTGCGAGACCCCACAATTTTCTCGCAATGCGTTTCGTCATTAGCGAAAACCAAAGTCACAGGAGCGGTTTTCACAAAGTCTTGCCCGAGTGTTGTTGAGGCACGCACGTCGCCTTCGCTCACAAGTGTTAAAGCATTCTTTTGAGCCTCATAAAGCCAGACGCCATTGGCATCAAAAAGAAAGACGACGATTTCTCGGCAGTCCATCGCAGAAGGCACCGTGCGTTTTCCTGAATCTTCCGATATTCCAGCACAGGCCCAAAGCAGGGTGGAAAGAACCGCATCGTCTAGGTTTTTTGCTGCAAATTCACGACGTGAGCGGCGCTTGGCGAGCACTTCCGTTAACGGGGTGACCATCGGAATCGGATGGGAAAGAAGACGAGATGTGTTTTCCATAAGAATTCCTCCAAATGAAGAAGCGTCAACAAATTAGGACGCATCCTTATGCGTTGAGCCGAATAGATCATCGTACATTGGCCAATACGTTGAGTATAAGACAGTAAGAACGATGCAGCTTAGCGGCACATAGACGTACATGCTAACGGATGTAAGTCCGAGTAAAACGATTGCTTCTCCCGCAAGGTAAAAGATTGTTGCGATGCTCACAGTAAGCACAATTCCTAAAACCACAATCGGGAGAATGTTTCTTAAGCAACCAAAGAAGGAATAAAAAAGCGACTTACCCCACGTCATGTTTTTATCGGCGCAAAGAAGCGGCGAAAACCACGTTGCCATAAGGCCTGGGATGTAAATGGCACCTGCCACAATCAAAGGCATCCACGGGAAATTGGCAAACACAGAGTCCCACACGAGGCGGTTGTCCGCATTGACTTGCCAGGTCGCGGCATAGGGTTCAGCGAGGATGCCGTAAACGGCCTGAACCGTAATCAAAAGAAAAGCGTAAAAAAGACCCGAGGCAAAGAGGTTATAGCGAACCTTGGGGTTACGCCACGCCTCAGTCATAAGGGATAGACCTGGAACCTTTTTATTTAAAACGTCACGCACGCTGTGCCCAAAAAGCACCGAGCCAAAGGGCATAAAAAGCGCCGCAAAAAGCGACCCCACAATCGGGAGCACCATCAAAAAGCCCACGACAATCGAATAAAAAAGAATGATGAGGAAAAGTCGTGAGGCATTAAGTCGTACGGCCTGGACTGCGGTAGCAAACCAGTTCCAGCCAGCGCCTGCTCCTAAGTGTTTTGAGTGATTGGTATCTGTCATAGTTTCGAATCTAGGAGTTAGGCCAATAAAGCTCGCAAGTTAAGCGATCTTTTAAGACGCGTTCAAAGTGCGTGGGGTCATGCGGCTTAAGTAGTGAGGCTTTGCGCGGCAAATAAAAGTCAAAGAGGCGGCTAAGCCAAAAGCGTAATGCTGCTCCCCGAAGTACATCGCGCCAAAGTGCTTTTTCATTAGCTCCCAAGGGATTGACCTTGTTATAGGCATCCAAAAAGGCCTTTTCAAGCTCTGGGATAAGTTTTCCCGTCTTGGGATCAATACACCAATCGTTTAGCGTTACAGCCAAGTCAAAAAGCGTGGGTGAGCACCCAGCAAAATAAAAATCAAAGACGCCAGAAACGGTGGCATTGTCTTTGCCGGCATTGGAGGCTAAGGCGTTATTACGGAATAAATCGCAGTGGCAAGCGGCGACAGCAAGGGCCTTAAAGGCCTCGGTTTTACTGAGAGCGACTTGGTGCGCGAGTTCGTTATTTAATAACTTTTTTCGCTCATCGCTTAAAAAGGGCAAAACCTTAGGCGTTGTTTCAATCCACCAATCGAGGCCTCGCAAGTTTTTCTGAAACATCGGAAAATCGGCGGCAGCTTTGTGCATCTCACCGAGTAATTCGCCCATAGAGCGAGCTTCAGCGATGCCAACGGTGAGGATCTCGTCACCGATTAAGCGATTGGCAATCGAGGCAGGCTTTCCTTTAACGTAAGTGAAAAGAGCACCGCTCTTTGTTTTTTGGGGACGCGCAACGCGGCAACCTTTTTTTGCCAAATGTTCGCAAAGCTCAAGGTAAAAAGGGATTTCCTCTGGCTTTAATCGCTCAAAGACTGTCAGCACCCAAGAGCCATCACTTGTATCCAAGTAATAGTTGGTGTTTTCAATTCCAGCAGAAATTGGTTTGATGGCAACAAACGAGCCAATAGAAAACTCGTCAAGAAGCTCAGAGGCTTCTTTCTCATTAATCGTTGTGAAGACAGCCATGGCTTACCACTTGAACTCGATGAATTTCGGGGTTCCGAGAGTCGAACGGGTGTTGGCACCGGCGCCGTTTTCAATGGGCTTGCCCGATTGATTGTCCATCGTATAGGGA
>CAVCTI010000188.1:0-4795 GCA_963604755.1 Duodenibacillus sp.
GCTCATCAGTGGGGCCAAAACCCAAGAAATCCATCAGTTCTCGCATATCTTCTGGGGCCGGTGTAAACCAACTCATCGTTTTCCCGGTAATCGGGTGAAGTAGTTTTAGGCGAGAGGCATGCAGAGCTTGACGAGAAAACGCCGCTGCGAGTCCTGCAGCATCTGGCAACTTCGACGCGTTTGTCCGATATAGGGGGTCACCTAATAGAGGCAAACCCACACTTGTTAAATGCACACGAATTTGATGAGTACGACCCGTTTCTAAGTGGCATGCCACCCAACTAATCGCACGATTTGCGACTGCTGTTTCTTCAACTAAGCGAACTCGGGTTTTCGCAACTTTCGCTGCAATTCCTTTGCAGGCAAAGCGAATCGGATTTCTCGGATCGCGCCCAATTGGCGTATCCACAAACCCCATTTCTGGAGCGACACCTAAAACAATCGCCCAATATTCTCGGCACACAGTTCTTTCTTGAAGTTGCCGAATAAGAGAGGTTCGAGCCACTTCCGTTCTTGCAACAACCATCAATCCGCTAGTTTCGCGATCTAATCGGTGGACGATGCCTGCTCGAGAGACTTTCTTTAATTCTGGATATCGGAAAAGCAACCCATTTAGGAGCGTGCCCTTCCAGTGACCGGCGCCCGGATGCACAACAAGCCCTGCTGGCTTATCAATGACAATTAAAGCATCATCTTCATAAAGAACATCAAAATGAATCCCTTCTTCGGCCTCAAAAGCAAGGTCTTCTTCAGATGGAAGTGGTGTCACATCGATTGCATCGGCTGCTCCCGTCTTTACGCGAACGTCAGTTACAACTTCGCCATTTAAGGCAACAGCTCCCTTTTTTATCCACTCTTGAATACGAGCGCGGCTTATTTCGGGCATGAAACCTGCAAGAACCTTATCGAGTCTTTCAGTTAAAGCGTCGACAGAAACCACAAAATGGCGCTTTTCTAGGTTTGTGTTCTCGCTAGAAAAACCCTCTAGGAACAAGTCGTCATCTTTTTCTTCTGTAAGCAACCCAATTTCCCCTCTATAATCATCGGAACATTTTTTTATCTTGGTAACCATGAATCCTAAGTCCACCTTTTCAATGCGCACTCTTGGATGTGCGTTAGCGCTTTCGGCCCTTCTTGCTACAAGTGGTTGCAGCTGGTTTCAATCTCTTGAGATTGATCCCACACGCGACTGGACAGCGCAAAAACTTTATTCCGAGGCGCGCGATGCCATGAATGACTCGAATTGGTCTGTGGCTAAAGATTACTACACTAAGTTAGAAGCGCGCTACCCCTTTGGCACATATGCGCAACAAGCGCAGATTGAACTTGCCTACGTCTACTACAAAGACGATGAGGCCGCTACCGCCATTGAGCAATTAGATCGCTTCTTACGCGCCTACCCCAATCACCCCAATAGTGACTATGCCCTTTACTTAAAAGGACTTGCCACATTAAATGAGCGTGACGGCTTGATTAGCTCCATGATTCGTCAGGATATCTCAGAGCGTGATGCGCAAGCCGCACGAGATGCCTTCGATATCTTCAAAGAACTCGTCGGGCGCTTTCCCGATTCTCGCTATGCCAAAGAATCCACGCGCAAGATGCATGAGTTAGTTTTGGCTCAGGCGCGCCATCAGTTAAATACCGCCAAGTTCTACTATGAAAGAAAGGCCTACATTGCAGCATTAAATCGCGCGAAGGTCATCTTGACCGACTTCCAGTTAACAAGCGTAAGTGACGAGGCGATGGAATTGATGGCTCAGTGCTATCACGAATTAAATCTCACGGACTTAGAAAAAGACATGCGCCGTGTGATTGAACACAACAAAAACAGAAAACTCGAAGAAACGATTCGTCGATAAGACTCAAAAGAGAGTTCATAAAAGCCGAGGAGAAAACAACTCTTCGGCTTTTTTGTCAAAAAACCCTTGCGCATAAACGAAATTTGGTTGATTTTGGCTACTTATAAGCCTAAAGTTTCAGGTTATCTAAATCCTAAAAGTAGTGGCCCTGACCTATGCCTTCCATAAAAAATCGACGACTCCTACATCTCTTATGCGGCCCTGCGCTATTTCTCCTTTCAATTTGGCTACTTCCTGAAACTTCCCTATCTTTTGGTGCCCGCGTTTCGATTGGTGCCATGATTTGGATGGGATGGTGGTGGGTAGCAATGCCCGTAGATCCTGCGGTAACGGCCCTTATTCCGATTGCCTTAAATGCTCTTTTTGGACTTGTGCCGATGGAATCGGTCACAAGTCTTTATTTTTCCGATATCGTTGTTTTGCTTTTAGGAGCAAGCGTGATTTCTGCCACATGGGAAATCACGGGTCTAGATCGTCGCATTGCGATTTCTTCTCTGATGCTACTTGGCCCGTCGGTTAAAACGCATATTGCTGTGTGGTTCTTAGCATCGGTTGTTCTTTCAAGCGTTTTACCCAATGCCGTTGTTTGTGCCTTGATGGTTCCTGTGTGCGTAGCGATGATTCACTTTTTAGCGGGCGAAAACAGCGACTCGATGAAACCCCTACTCTTTGTTTTACTGATGGCCATTGCTTGGGGTTGTGGGCTTGGAGGCCTTGGCACTCCATTGGGCGGCGCAATGAATCTTGTTGCCGTAAGTTATCTTGAGCAACTCACGGGTCACGAGTACTTTTATATGGAATGGGTCATCAAAATGATGCCCATGATGCTACTGCTTGTTGGCGCAACGCTTATCTTTTTATTTTTTTTTCGTCCGAAGAATCTCTCGCTTGAGAAAACGCGAGGCTTTGTTGTAGCCCAATACGCTAAGCTTCCTAAGATAAGTTACGACGAAAAACTCGCACTCGTTCTCTTTATTGCGCCCCTGATTCTTTCTTTTGCCAGAGAACTCTATGCGGCCTGGTTGCCAGGCTTAAAACCTGCGCAGCTCTTTTTAATTTGCGGCATTCTCTGCTTTGTCCTTAGCGGCAAAGACGGAAAGGCCTTTGCCACGTGGAAACTTGTTAATCCAAAAATCGAATGGAATCTTCTCTTACTGTTTGCTGGCGGCTTAGCGCTCGGGCATTTGCTCACCAATACAGGTGCAACAAAAACGATTGCTGCTGCAATTACATCACTGCATCTTGGTGAAGGCCTTCTTTTGCTCATTGTCATTGTGGCTGTCACAATGGTCTTTGTCGAGGTCGCAAGTAACACGGCTGCTGCGGCTATCACTGTCCCAATGGCTATCGGTATTGCAAGCGAACTCGGAGTTGACCCTGTTGCTTACGTCTACATCACGGCAGCGGCCTTTAACACGGGCTTCATGTTCCCGACATCGATTCGTGCAATCCCGATTGCCTATGGATTGAGCCCAAGTTATTTGTTACGCTATGGATTGGCGATGGCAGTCATTACGATTGCTCTTATTGCCACCGCAGGACTCGTGCTTTTCTTCTAACTATTCGGTAGCGAGCAAATCGGTTTCAAGCGCGCTCTTTCTTTCTCGCATCATATTAATGCGACAAGCGAGAGTGACTTCGGCCTCTCCCTCTTCTGCACCCTTTAATGCGCCACGCAGTTCACATTCACTTTTCATGTAAGCGTTGAAATTGCGACTGGCATCGGCGAGGTCTTTTGAGGAATTCTTCTTTTTGTTGGCGCGATCAAACGTTCGGGTTTTGGCTTGCATTCTCTCTAAGACGCCGTTGTATTGCGCTTGCACTTCTTTTAATTCAAGCGTTAAACAGTCGCGTAAATCCTCTTTCTTGGTCATTGTGCGGTAGCACTCGCCAACGGCATCGTCGGCGGCAATTGCCGTACCCGTAGCAAAGAAAAGAACAAAAAGAGAAACGGAAAGAAACCTTGCCATCAATAAGCCTTTAATACCAAACGACAGAATAAGCGCATTGTATAAGCACAAAACCCATTTCTTTTGTTAAGAGTCCGCGCTTTCGTAACAAAACGAAAACCTAAAGCGCGTTGTACTCGGCATCAGTAACTGGGCCAAACCATTCGGTGCGGCATTCTTCACCAGGAATTTCCACAGCGATGTGCGAGAACCAACTGTTCCTTTTCGCACCATGCCAGTGACAGACACCGGCAGGGATCGTAATCACGGTACCTGGCTTAAGAGAGACGGGGGCCTTCCCTTTTTCTTGGTACCAACCTTCTCCTGCTACACAGATAAGAAGCTGGCCGCCTCCGGCCTTAGCGTGATGCGTATGCCAGTTGTTGCGGCACCCAGGTTCAAAGGTGACATTGGCTAGAAAAAGAGGATCTTCTTTGGGTTTTGTTAAGGGATTGAGAAACGATTGCCCCACAAAATACTTGGCATACGTCGTGTTTTCTACGCCTTTGCCGAAAACGTTTTCGCGATTAAATTGCTCTTCGTTCATCTTTTTCTCCTAACAAAATTCAAAACGGCAAGGATTGTATTCTTGTAATGCAAAGGAAATGAACTCTCGAAGCGCTTGGTTACAGAATTTCTGCGGATAACAAAAGGTGTTGCAATTTTCGGATTGAAAATCGACACATTTCCCTTAAGGCTCTTCACGGATTAGCGTGAAAACAACACGAAAATCGGCAGTCGTGAAGCCGATTTTTGTAGGCAGAAGTTGAGAAAGAAAAGTTCCAAAAAGGGTTATGTCGAGTGCCAGGAAGGATGGAAAAGATTTTCAATTTGAAGTATTCAAAATCTCGGAAGCCATAGGCCTTTCGTTTAAGAACCTTTATTTTGTTGTTAGCTCCCTCAAGAGGACAAGAGCTGTAACCGAAATGGCCAACCAAAACGATGCCTTCCATTCGCCTTTTCAATGTCTGGACAAAGGTCCGG
>CAVCTI010000189.1:0-900 GCA_963604755.1 Duodenibacillus sp.
GCATGCATATCCACAACCACAAGACCTTGTGCATTTTCTGCCAGGATATAAACGCCAGCAAGTTGGGCAATGGCGTGTCCTAAGGGACCGTCTTGAGGTGCAATCGCTAAAGCATCTGACGCAAGCACTGACGAGGCGTTTGTCTGCGAGTAAAGCGCCTTCCAGGAAGCTTCACTCATGGGAGATTTTTCACGACCCGCAAAAGATAAAGCCCCTTGCCAGTTTGACTGACTCTTTGGGATTTCTGTAGAAGGGGCGCCTTGGGGGGTATTTGAAGAATGGATTTCTCCAGTTTCGGCATCAATCTCGATTCGTGCCAAAACTTCCTTTACGGCGCGCGTGACAAAACCGTGCACTAAAGAGGAATCGCGAAATCTCACTTCGGTTTTTTGTGGATGCACATTCACATCGACTTTCGCGGGATCAATATCAAGCTCCAAACAAAACACTGGCTGCATTGCCACATGCAAAACGTCAGCGTACGCCGCCTTAATCGCATGTTGAAGAACACGATCACGAACAAAACGACCGTTGACAAAAAAGAATTGAGCGTCTGCTCGGACTCGAGCGATAAGAGGCAATCCAATAGCGCCCTTCAGTGTCATGCCAGGAGCCTGAGAGACAACCATTCGGCTCGCTTTCGCAAAATCTGCAGGCATCACGGCTTCACGCCGTTTTTCTGGACTCGTTTCAAGCAGTGTTAACGTGTTACGGCCATCGACAAAAAGCCGAAAACTAATTGCCGGATGAGAAAGCGCCAAACGAACAAGACCATCACGCACATGAGAGGCTTCCGTCGATTCTGATTTTAAAAATTTCCGGCGAGCAGGCGTCTTATAGAAAAGGTCTTCAACAACCACACGGGTGCCAGGTGAACCTGATGCCGGTTGCACACCGTTT
>CAVCTI010000189.1:910-3083 GCA_963604755.1 Duodenibacillus sp.
GCTAACGTCCACGCACGAGTCGATTCTGGGGTTCGGCTCGTGATCACAACTCGAGCAACCGATGCGATGGAAGCGAGAGCCTCCCCTCGAAAACCGAAACTTGCCACGCTTTCTAATTCAGCGAGATTATGAATCTTGCTTGTGGCGTGGCGACGCAAGGCAAGAACGAGTTCTTCAGGCGCAATACCAAAACCATCGTCGATTACGACAATGCGTTTAATGCCGCCAGCTTCAAGTCGCACTTCAATATTTCGAGAACTGGCGTCAATCGCATTTTCAACAAGCTCTTTGACAACCGAGGCAGGCCGCTCGATGACTTCACCTGCGGCAATCTGACTGATTAGCTCATCGGAGAGAGCTTGAATCGATCTGCGCATTTTGGATTCACTCATAGATTCTTCTAGTTTCTTTTATGGGAAAGCTATTTTGACGCTTCGTTCTTTTTTCGATAGAGCCCTATTGTATCGAGCGGCTTTTTCCCTCTCAAGCAAGGACGCCTCTTTCGAGAAAACCACACCTTTGAAGCGTCCTGAGAATCTTCCCGAATAATCTTCTCGTTAATAAGAATAAGCAGATTACAATCTGTAACTCATTTTATCGAACAGCTTTAACAGGGGGCGATTAGAAAAATGCATCGAGAAAGACTTTCAACCCGTTTGGGATTTTTAATGCTTAGCGCAGGTTGCGCCATTGGCGTTGGCAACGTTTGGAAATTCCCTTGGCTAACTGGACAAAACGGTGGCGGTATCTTCGTTCTTGTTTATCTACTATTCTTAATCCTATTGGGGCTCCCCGTGATGACTATGGAATTTTCCATGGGTCGCGCCGCACAGAAAAGTCCCGTATGCATGTACCAAGAACTTGAACCCAAAGGATCAAAGTGGCACTGGCATGGCTACATTGCTTTACTCGGTAACGTCATTTTGATGATGTTCTACACAGTTGTCTCAGGCTGGATGCTCTACTACCTTGTTTCAAGTGCCAACGGTTCTCTTTCAGGACTTGCCCCTGGAGCAGTCAATAAATTCTTCGGCGAGTTACTTTCTGATGCCTCCACAGTGAGTTTTTACACTGTGATTACAGTACTCGCCTCGTTTGCCATCCTGTCTTTCCCAATTCGAAATGGCTTAGAAAAGGTTTCCAAATGGATGATGGGAACGCTTTTTGTTCTGATGGTTTTCCTGGCTATTCATAGCTTCTTTTTAGAGGGCATTCGTGAAGGATTAAGTTTTTACCTACTTCCTGACTTCTCGAAAGTCACGAGTGGCACCATTGTTGGCGCTATGAATCAGGCCTTCTTCTCACTGAGTATTGGTATGGGTAGCATGGCTATCTTCGCGAGTTACATCGGTAAAGAGCAGAGCCTTGTTAAAGAATCCATGAGCGTCATTGCTCTAGATACGACAGTCGCTATTCTCGCGGGCCTCATTATTTTCCCCGCCTGCTTTACCTATGGCGTTAAACCCACGGCAGGCCCGAGCCTCATTTTTGAAGCACTTCCCCACATTTTTAACGAAATGGCTTTGGGTCGTCTTTGGGGTTCGCTCTTTTTCTTATTTATGACCTTTGCCACATTCTCAACAGTGCTTGCTGTTTGTGAAACCATTCTCGCCTGTGTTAGAGACTTGACGCATTGGTCACGCCCAAAGACAAGCCTGATTTGCTGCGTGGCACTTGTGATTCTCTCCTTGCCATGCGCCTTAGGTTTTAACGTTCTCTCCAATATTCAACCCTTGGGCGCAGGAAGTTCAATCCTTGACTTGGAAGACTTCCTTGTCAGTAACATCATCCTCCCACTTGGTGCCTTGTGCTTTGCGATTTTCTGTACAAGAAAATGCGGTTGGGGATGGAAGAACTTCCAAACAGAGGTCAACACGGGTAAGGGCTTGAAGATGCCGACAATCATGCGCTTTTACTGCACATGGATTCTGCCGCTCATTATCCTTGCTGTCTTTATCGTTGGAATCATTCCTTTCTTTAATTAAGCCTTTGTTTCATCTTCCTTCATCGCCGCAGACTCGTAACAATCTTTGTTCGTCTGCGGCGTTTTGTTTATCCCAAAGAAAAACTTTTCCCTAATCGGTTAGAATCTAGCGGCTCTAGGATGGGGAGCTTCGCTAGGGGTTTGTTATGTCGTTTTTGGATTTAGTCATTGAGCTATTTACACAAGCCG
>CAVCTI010000190.1:0-2051 GCA_963604755.1 Duodenibacillus sp.
TGCCTCGTTATGGATACTGTGGGGCTGAGGTGGCTTGACAACGGGCGATATAAGAGACTCTCCAAAGCGCTCCTACTACTGCAATCTTTATTTGCAGTACCAGTATTTTGAGAAAACGGGGCAAATGCATTTCACGCCACCTGTGCAAACGATTTATGCAGCTATCCAGGGCTTAAAGGAATACTTCGCTGAAGGAGAAATCCCGAAGTGGGAACGCCATAAGCGAGTTTTTGAAGCGCTTCACGCAGGACTTGAAAAGCTTGGCTTTAAAGACGTTATCCGCCGCGAGTGGCAAAGCGGCTTAGTGATTGCCGTGCGCTATCCAAATGATGCCAATTGGGATTTTAAAAAGGTTCACGACTACTGCTACGAGCGCGGGTTCACGATTTATCCCGAGAAGATTTACTCAGAAAACACCTTCCGCCTTTGCTCGCTAGGGGCAATCGACGTGAAAGACATCGAAGACTTTTTTGTTGTCTTCTCTAGCGCCCTTAAGTCTTTAGGTGTTCAAACCCCCCGTTACCTACAAAACCCACCAATAGGAGTGCCACCATGAAAACCGTTTATGCCTGCTTTACCACTGACGTCATTCACGAAGGCCATTTAAACATCATTCGTGTTGCAAAGACCTATGGACGCCTTGTTGTGGGCGTGATGAGCGATAAGGCGCTCGTGCGTTTTGACCGATTTCCGACAAAAACCGAAGAAGAACGTATCGAGATGATTCGCGCGCTCGACGGGGTAAGTGACGTCATCCTTCAAGACACGGTGATGTACGACAAGGTAATCGCTCAATTAAAACCCGACTATGTTATCCATGGCGATAACTGGCTAACGGGGCCCACCAAAGCAATTCGTGACAATGTCAAGGCGAGTTTGGACACTTACGGCGGCCAAATTATTGACGTTCCATACACGCGAAACGACTCGGTGAAATTAATCGATGAGAAGGTGCGGGCGAAACTTATGATGCCTGAGTTTCGTCGCGCGAGGCTTCGCCGCATGTTAGGTCTTCGCCCGATTGTGAAAGCGCTTGAAGTCCACAGTGGCTTAACTGGACTTTTGGCGGAAAAAACTGTTGTCGAGCACGACGGAGAGCTCGATCAGTTTGATGCGATGTGGATCAGTTCCTTATGTGATTCCACGGCAAAAGGGAAACCCGACATTGAACTTGTGGATATGACATCTCGCTTTCGCACGATCGATGACGTGATAGAAGTGACAACAAAACCGATTATCTTCGATGGCGACACAGGCGGTCTCATCGAGCACTTCGTTTACACAGTTCGCACATTAGAGCGCATGGGGGTATCGGCCGTCATCGTTGAAGATAAAACCGGGTTAAAGAAAAATTCTTTGTTTGGTACAGAGGTCGCCCAAACACAAGACTCAATCGAACACTTCTCAGAAAAGATTGCTGCCGCAAAGAAGGTTCAATTAACAGACGACTTCATGATCATTGCCCGCATTGAGAGCCTTATCTTAGAAAAAGGCGAAGAAGATGCTTTAACCCGCGCAAAAGCTTACGTGAAAGCCGGCGCTGATGGCATCATGATTCATTCAAGGAAAAAGGACCCTGCAGAGATTTTTTCTTTCTGTGATGCGTTCCGACGCGACTATAAAACAACGCCGATTGTCGTTGTGCCAACTAGCTTTAATTCTGTTAAGGAATCCGAACTTGCCGCCCACGGCGTCAATATCGTGATTTACGCCAATCAGTTAACGCGTAGCGCCTTCCCAGCAATGCAGCAAACGGCTGAAGACTTACTGAAGTACCACAGAGCGCAAGAAGTTGACGCAAGACTTATGAGCGTAAAAAAGATTATTACCTTGATCGAATCGCTCTAAAGGAGAAAAGGATGCGAGTTGAAGATTTCGCCAGTGCTTTGAACGCTGACTTTTTCACGGGTGTTCCCGATTCTCTTTTAAAAGCGCTATCAAGTTACTTAATAAAGCGCTATGGCACAGATCCATCGCATCACGTAATCGCTGCCAATGAGGGAAACGCCACCGCAATTGCCGCAGGCTACCATCTCGCCACGGGCAAGTTC
>CAVCTI010000191.1:0-2206 GCA_963604755.1 Duodenibacillus sp.
TCTTCCAAGATCTCCAAGCCATATAAAAAAGGACTAAGGCGCCCACAAATTTAATGGCCGCATAAAGCGTGGGGCTCTTAGAAATAATAAGTCCCATCCCCGAGAGGCCAACAATCTGCAAAATAGCAATCCCAACAGCAAGACCAAAAATTGCCCACAGTGTCTCGCGCCACCCACGTTGTAGCGACATCCCCATGACCATAATAAACCCGAGTCCTGGGGTAATAATGTTGGCAAAACTCGTGACGAGGAAAAGTGCAAATAAGGACCAAACAAGCATAGAAATCGCTTTACATTGTTGCGCAAACGGCGCAAACAAAATGCGACTATAGAGAAAAGAGAAACGGCTCGCAACCGAGCTCTATCGGTAACGAGGTAACCAAATTTTCATCCCCAAGTCTCAGGATGAAGCCAAAAGTCAATCACGCGCTCTAAAGATCTGGTCTTCGTAAATTTCGGAAGGCTATCCAAAAGAAGTTTCCCGTAGTTTGAGCCGTCAAAAGAAAGAGCTTTCGGGATAATGCGTGTATCGCCCACAATTAAGATGCCGCGATCTTTTTCACTACGAATCAGACGCCCCACACCTTGCTTTAAAGCAATCGCTGCCATCGGAATTTGGTGCGTGCGAAATGGTTCTCCGCCCTCATCTCGAATCCATTGGCATCGTGCTTCTAAGACGGGGTCGTCTTTAGGGGCAAAGGGAATCTTATCGATGATTACCAAAGAGAGCGCCTCGCCCTTAATATCGATGCCTTCCCAAAATCCCATTGTCGCAATCAGGATGGCGTGAGAGGATTCTCGAAATTTCGTAAGTAAGGTATTCCTAGCGTCTTGCCCTTGCACAAAAACGTCGTAATCGCGGGAATTGGCGAGGATCTTTTCACGAAGAAAATCAGCCGCGTAAAGCCTTGCTTCGCGACTTGTGCAAAGCAAAAGCGTCTTTCCTTCCAGTAAATCGATAATGGGCCAAGACGCTTCCGTCAATTCGCGAATAAAGCCCTCTTTATCGAGCCCTGTAGGCCGCGGAAGACCCTCAGGGATATACAAAAGTGCCTGCTCTGGGAAATTAAAAGGGCTTTCCCAAGCTTGGGCTTTCGCTTTAGTAAGACCTAACTCATCGACAAAGTGCGTGAAATCACCGTTGCCAGTAGCTAAAGTTGCTGACGTGAAGATCCACGCTGTATTGGGAAACTCATCGATCATACGTGCAAAATCTTCAGCAAAACTTAACGGCGTTTGCGTCAAGCGCATATCGTGTCCGGTATTTTCTATCCAACGCACATAAGGATGCCCTTTGGAATCTTTCGCTGGCGCTTTCGGATTTTTAAGAGCTCCTACCCAATGATTCATAAGGTCAATGTGTTCGGTAAGTGTCTCACGATTCGCCTTTAAATCGTCATCTTCACTATCGACGAGTTCAACGCGATTGGCTAAGTTTTCTAGTGCTAAGCACGCCTCATTGAGCGTTTCGGAAGCCTTTTCAATCCCTGCAATCTTCGCAATATTTAACGCGTCTCCCTCGCATACGCCAATCTCTTCAAGGCTAAGGCGGAAATCTTGTAAACCGTTGCGCGCCGCATCGTAGAGTTTTTCCCAGGACTCTTCTTTCCCGAGTTCCGTACGGTGGCGACTCATCGTGATGGTGCGAATTTCTTTTAATACATCTAGAGTCGCATGAATGGAAAAAGCGGTGCTGAAAAAGGATGCGCCAATTTCGGATAACTTGTGCGCTTCATCGAAAATCACAACGTCGCTTTCGGGGAGGATTTCGGCATTAACTTCATCCTTAAGCGCCATCGCAGATAAAAAGAGGTGGTGATTAACAACAACGACCTCGGCCTCTTTGGCTTCTTGTCTTGCGCGATTTAAGAAACACTCTTCAGCATAAGGGCACTTTTGTGCATTGCAGTTTTCTCGCGTGCTTGTCACAAAAGGCCAAACCACAGAATCTTCAGCCACTCCTCGTACTTCAGAACGGTCCCCCGTAGCCGTGCTTAGAGCAAAAGCTTCAATCAGTCTTAAGTCATTAAAGGCCGCTACCGTAGGAAGCCCCGTCACACGGGCGTTTTTAAGACGCTTTAAACAAATGTAGTTGGCTCGCCCCTTTAAGAGTTTGGCTCTAACGTGAATACCAAGGGCTTTTTCAAGTGCGGGGATATCTTTCTTAAAAAGCTGCTCTTGAAGCGTTTTTCCTGCCGTACTGACA
>CAVCTI010000192.1:0-2141 GCA_963604755.1 Duodenibacillus sp.
GTACATTATGTCTGCCCAGCTGAAATTAACCCTGAGACCTACAAAGAATTAAGCGCAGCAGCCGAAAAAGCCTTTGCTGCCTTGGGCGCCCGCGGTTGGGGACGCATTGATGCGATGCTGCGTGAGGATGGCTCCTTTGTGCTTCTTGAACTTAATACGAGCCCAGGCATGACACCGCACTCTTTGGTGCCGATGGCAGCGCGTGAAGCTGGGATGAGCTATGAAGATCTTGTTATCCGTGTCTTGGAAAGCGCAGGACTAGATCGCATCTGCGAGGAGCTTCAGGGGTAACGTAGGACGGGTGCTGTGAAAAAGAGGTACGTCTTCGGGTTTTCAATTATTGGCATCGCACTGTGCGGCCTCTCTAGTTATGCCCTCGTGCAAAACCTTGTGCTGCCTACCTTAGAGATTCGAGAGCTCGTTGTCACAGGCGAAAAAGACGAGCGCGCCATCAACGATGTGCGACAAGCGGTAGAAAGCGAACTCGATGGAAGTTTCTTCTCTCAAGACTTAGAGCGAATTAAAGCGGCTGTGGAGCGCCTCACATGGGTCAAATCTGTGACCGTAACGAGGCTTTGGCCTAATTCGGTTGATGTGACTGTCACAAGGCTTGAACCAGTGGCGCGTTGGGAAGACGGTCGCTTAGTTTCTGAGCAGGGTGTGGTGTATGTGCCGCTCGTGGAAGAGGCCGAGAAAACAAAGGCGCTTCCGCTTATTGTGGCCGACACCTCGATGTTTGCGTCCGATGCGGTGAAGTTCTTACCAAAATTTGAGGCAATCGCGCAAAAAGCCAATGCGCACGTGCACGCCATTGCTGTAACGTATCGAGGAAGTTGGGCAGTGACGCTTGCGATGCCTAAGGCTGCAACTTTGCGTGTGGAATTAGGCAGAGCCACAGAATCAGACGTGATTTTTGATCGCTTAAATTTGGTTTTAGAAAATTACGCACGCCTTTGTGAAACGATGACATCGTGTCCGTCATTTATCGACGCACGCTATGAAAACGCCTTTGCAGTTCGTTTGCCATAGTGGATAATTGTGGTAACGAGGAACACTTAGATGCAAGATACACAGCCCGATAACATTATTGCTGCGATGGATATTGGTACAAGCAAGGTCGAAGTGGCCGTTGCTGATGTTAGTGTCCCAGGACAGATTGATGTTATCGGTATTGGAAACGTCTCCTCTTTCGGTGTCGATGGCGGCTGCATTAAGGATGTGGAGCTAGCAGTCGAATCGATTCGACGCGCAACATCTGAAGCTTGTGAAACCTCAGGCATTTCAATCACACATGTGACAGCGGCCTTAACCGGAAAGGGCCTACACTGCATCAATAAAGTCGGAAAACTCGTGCTCGCTAACGACGAAGTCACAGAAGACGACGTGAAAACAGCGACGAAATTGGCGATGATGTTCGATCCGAAGGTTCACGATACGGATACGGACCCCTCGCTACGTAGCGAAGACGACATGGTTGTGATGCATTCGATTAAGGGCTATACGATCGATGACGACGATACCTTAATCGCAGACCCAGTTGGGATGGCCTGCTCGGTTTTAAAGGCGCACGTGCATTTAGCGATTGGTTCGGAAAGTATTGCGTTAAATCTCATTAAGTGCATCCGCAAGGCAGGACTCGACGTTGATGGCGTTGTGATGCAACCTTGGGCAAGTGCGGCGAGTTGCCTCACACCCACAGAAAAAGAGCTCGGCGTGGTTTTGCTTGATTTTGGGGCAGGGGCTACAGACATCGCGTGTTTTCAAGGCAATCAAATCCAATACACCGCTGTTGTCCCGATGGGAAGTAATCTCCTTTCTCGGGATATTGCATCCGTCTTGGGGTGTTCTTTGGATGATGCCGAAGAAATTAAAGGCGTATATGCGCATATTGGTGTGCGCGACACTGATAGCTTTACGAAGATTCGCTATAAGCATGAAGCCAGTGGCGCAGAGCGCGAGGTGCCTGTTACAGAAATCGTTCGCATCACCGAGCCACGCGTGGCAGAAATCTTGCGAATCATAGCGAGCGAGCACTTAATGCATGATAACTGGTTAGGGCGAGCCGCAAGTGGCATTGTGATTACGGGTGGCATGGCAAAACTTCCAGGACTTGTGAAGCTTGCGAAGCAGCTCTATGGACT
>CAVCTI010000193.1:0-2155 GCA_963604755.1 Duodenibacillus sp.
AGTATTTACTAAGCGGCATCCGGATAAGGAACTTCACCCACGGCACATAGATGATGATGATTAAGAGCGACGTGGCGATAAAGGACGAGAGAATCAGTTTTCCCAACGGGAGCAAAACTGCAAGCCCGTGCTGGCTTACGACCACAGCGATCAAGGCAAACACACCGATTGGCGCGTAGTACATCACGACATTGGTCATGCGAATCATGACGTTACCGACCGTGTCGAAGAACTTCGTCACAGGGCGTCCTGTTTCACCAATGGCGTTCAAGCAGAAGCCGAACATAATCGCAAAGAAGATGATCTGAAGGATTGCGCCCTTGGAGAAGGCTTCCATCGGATTGATCGGAACGATATCGAGTAAGGTCTTCACAAAGCTTGGGGCTTTCACGGAAGCGGCCTTAAGGCCTTCGGTGGAAAGTGTGAGGCCAACGCCAGGATCGATCATATTGGCAATCGCGAGACCGAAGATCACGGAAATCGCCGATGTCACCATAAAGAGAATCAGGGTCTTCACAGCAACACGACCGAGTTTAGAGATATCGGAAATACCAGCGGCACCTGCAACAAGCGTTGCAAAGACCAACGGGACAACGACCATACGAATTAAGCGAATAAATAAGTCACCCAAAGGCTTCAAATAGGTGACGGCGAAATCGGCGGGAATGAACATGCCGATAATGACGCCAAGGCCAAGACCGTACATCATTAGCGAGGGCAAGCTTACCCAGCCAGATTTTTTCTTTGTTGCCATAAATTTTCTCCTATAGAGGTTGAAGGATCCCATTGATGGGGCCTATAGAAAATCTCCTTTTGCTTTTCCTGAATTGAAACTAATTGTTTCAACCAATTTCACTGTACACAAAAAAAGAGAAAAAAAGGCTTGCGTCCTTACGAAATTGGTTTGCGTTAAATCAAACTTTTAACACATATGAAAAGCCAATAATTCAATAGGTTCTAGCCTATATCGGCCAGTAGAACTAGGAGTAGTTTTTTTCATGAAACCGATGACTTTTTTCGCATTTTGTCTGATAAATTTTTTTTATTTCCGATGTCTGAAAATTCGTTAGTTTCCAAAAATAGCGACATAAAAGAAAGCCCCAGCAAAATGGTTTACACATGCTTTCTTACTTGGCCTAAAAGTGAAAATTATCGTTTAGGGATTCATTAGTTCGGCAGGTTGCTCTTCCCCATCAACGAAGGGTTCGGAACCAAGCTCACCTTCCATACGAGAGACCATCAAGGCGGTGGTCGAGTCACCCACGACGTTAATCGATGTACGGATTGAATCGAGAATACGGTCAACACTCGCAAGATGGCCGACGAGCTCAAGCGGAATACCGACTTGCGTAAAGACCAAGGTCGACATAATCAGTCTCGAACTAGGAACTCCCGCCGTACCAATTGCCACTAGAACACCGATTAAAACGATGATGATTTGGTTACCGAATGTGAGCGAAATGCCGTAGGTTTTCGCCGCAAACACAGCTGTGACGCCCATGTAAACGACCGTGCCGTTCATGTTGATTGTGTTGCCAAGAGAAACCACGAAGGAAGCGATCGCTTTTGTGGCATCCAAATTGCAAGAGAATGAGTTTTCCTAGTGCGAGCAATACACCAAGACCGCGCTGACTCACAACCACAGCGATTAAAGCAAACACGCCGATTGGCGCATAGTACATCACAACACGAGTGCTTGAGCCACTATCCATCCCTACGCTTACACGTCGAGAATTCCGTGGCGGGCGTTAAAACGCAGATGCTTTCAACGTGCCCTGTGTGCGGGAACATGTTCATGATGCCCGCGAGTCTCACGCGCCAAGAGCCTGTGTGAACCAAAATCGCTAAATCTCGAGCAAGAGTGGCTGGATTACAGGAAACATAAACAACACGCTCTGGCTTTTTCGCCGTGTCTGATAAAACGTGCGCAAGAGCTTCAGCGCCTTCTCTTGGGGGATCGATTAGGACGCGGTCAATGCCGCCCATGGTGTCAATTAACTCATTCCAATCCGCATCGCACCAGGTAAAAAGATTACGGGCTCGAAATGTGGTTTTGTCTTCAACGTGATTAAGCAAAGCTCCAGCACGAGCTCTTTCAACGAGAGCATCGCTACCTTCAATGCCGATTACGCGATTTGATCTCTTAGCAAGAGCC
>CAVCTI010000194.1:0-2853 GCA_963604755.1 Duodenibacillus sp.
GAATTCTTATTGCGTCACCAGTTTCCTGACGCCATTGTTCGCACGGGAACGAGTGCTCAGGAGGCTCGAAGCCTCGTTGAGCTTTACGGTGAACACACAGATTTACTCATTCTTGATTTGGCGCTTCCTGGAGTTGAGACGGCGACCGCCCTTCTTGAAGAACTCGTTGCCAAAAATCCTACGCTTAAAATTTTGGTTTTATCGGGACTAACAAGCGCAGAAGAAATTACCCGCGTCCTAAAGCTTGGTGCCGCAGGATTTGTTCCCAAGAGTTTAGAAACTGAAACACTCACAAATGCGATTAATCTCGTTTTGCGTGGCGGCGTTTATGTGCCGACGAAGCTCCTATCGAGCCAGCAGAAAAAGTGGTTTATCGATAACGCAACGCTTCAAGATAAGGCGCCTGATGTCCGACTCACAGATCGGCAAAAAGATGTTCTTCTGTGCCTTGCACGAGGCCTTCCAATTAAAGCGATCTGTCGGGAGTTAAATCTCTCGGAAGGGACTGTGAAGACGCATGTCACAGCAATCTATCGGGCCTTTGACGCCAATAACCGCACGCAAGCCTTAATTGCAGCGCAAAAAGCGGGCTACGAAATTACGCTTTAGCCTCTTTTCCCTCTTCACGAATCACCATTTTGAGTGAAGCAGAAAGCATCGCAGGACTCACAGGTTTTTGCAGCAATAGCGGCATCGCAAAAGGCGGCGTATCGGGTTTTCTTTCGAGTTTTTCGTAGGCTTCGTGCAAGATTGATTCAGCAACTGCCGTAAGAAGAATACTTGGCACAGGCTTTTTCGCTGTCATTGTCACAAAGTAAATGGTCTCAAGGCCATTCGGGAACCCATCACCCAAATTAAAGTCACTCACAATCGCCGCGAGTTTCTCGGCTTGCGCCTCACGAATCACCCGCTCCACGAATTCGGAATCTGGGGTAGCCGAAGCAATCACCTCAGCGCCAAAGCCCTTTAGGATGCCAAAAAGAGCCTCGCGCACAATATCGTTATCTTCGAGTAACGCCACAGTGCCTGTGATTTTGATTGTGGCGGCTTCGGCTAAGGGTTTGACTTTCGTTTGCTTTTCGTGGGTCTCTTTGGCTAAGAAAGTCAAAGTAAATTCTGAACCTACGCCGAGCGTTGACGAAACATGAAGCGGAATCGAAAGACGCGCTGTCAAGCCCTTGACAATCGAAAGCCCTAAGCCATAACCGGCAGAACGCGACTTTCCGGTCTTACCGCGGTAGAAAGCGTCGAAAATCTTTTCTTTTTCTTCGCTAGCAATGCCAGGACCATCGTCTCTTACGCCGATTTCAATTCGGTCCGCCTTGCCTTTCTTCGCAAAAAGCGTCACATCGTGCGTTGTGTAGCGCACGGCATTTGTGAGAAGGTTGCGCAAAATGCGTTCAAGAAGAGTTCTATCGGTTTCGATAGCAGCATCCATGGGCTCGGCTTTAAACGTGAGTCCTTTACTCTTGCAAAGAGGAGAAACTTCTGAAGCGAGTTCACTAAAGACTTCAGGAATTGAGACCGCCTCTAAATTCACAGCGATTTGCCCAGATTCAATGCGGCTTACTTCCAGGATTTGCTCGACAAGAGTGGAAATATTTGTCGCACACACTTCGATTTGCTCAAGCGCTTCACGGTCTTTGCCTTTTAGCGACCCTTTAAGAATCTGTAGATAAATCCCTAAGGCCTGCAAAGGTTGCCGCAAATCGTGATTGGCACCTGCAAAAAATTGGCTTCGCATTTGAGCGGCTTCCGCTGTCGCTCGCCGCGCACTATCAGATAGCGACTTTTCGGCTTTGAGTCTCGTGACAAGCCGCTCGTTTTGCGCGTTTCTAAAAACCGATAACACCACAATTTCATTTAAGCGCCGCCCAGAATAAAGAACAAAGGACGTAATCACAATGAGACTCACAGAAGTGACAATGTGATCGATTCCGTGCGCGGCCGACACCCCAAAGAAAACGGGCGTTAAAGAGAAAAGCGTAAAGACCGTAAGGCTCGGTAGCCAACACGAATACACGGGCCACGAGGCAAACACAATCGCCACGATGACAGTGACAAGCACCACTTCATCGATCGCGTGAAGGGGGTCTAAGAACGCAAAACCCGCAAAGCCCCACACAAGTCCTGAGACAATCGCAACGGCCATCCAAATCCGTAGCCACACTCTCACGTGTTTTTCTCGAAATCTATCGCCTCTAAAACTACGACGAAACACCGCCGCAGACCAAATCGCAAAGACGGAAATAATCGCCCAGCTATAAAGCAAATTGGCGTAAATGGACTCACGAAAGTACGCGACGATAGTTATAACACCAAGGGTTTGGCTTGCTAGGCTTACGGCTTGAAGCCTTAAGGATTGCGAGATTTGCGCAACTAAAACGCGTGAGGCGTACCGTACGGGCGTCCATCCAAAAAGCCTTTTAATCGAAAGTGGGATGCGCATTAGTCTCTTGCCTCGGGTCTATGGCGTGGAAGAATGGCTTTCACGTTCGCTCTAATGACGCAGTGGTGCTTTTCAAAGGAAACTCGAGCATTGACACCAAAGGGAAGACACGCGGAATCCACAATGTGCCCAAAAGGGAGCCCCGTCACAATCGGAATATCAACTCGATTTTGAATGTAGGTTAAGACATCCTTCAAAGTAAAGCGCCCTCGGCCAATGCCTTCGTTTTTTTCAACCCCTGAAAAATCTCCCACAAGAAGCGCTTCTTGGTTTTTTAAAACCCCAGCTTCTAGTAAGTGCAAGAGCATCCTTTCGACGCGATAAGCGGGTTCGGCGATGTCTTCTAAGTAAAGAATCCCTTTTCTGATTTTCGGGAAAAACGGTGTTCCAATAAGGCTCACAAT
>CAVCTI010000195.1:0-2715 GCA_963604755.1 Duodenibacillus sp.
CGCTTGAGACCAAACCCACAACCACAGAAAGCAACATGCTTCCTGTGCCAGGATCCAAATAGGCCCAGGCATCCACGGGGGTCATCGCGGCAATCGCAATAAAAGCCGCAACGTCGAAAATCTTTTGGCGCTTTTTAGTCACAAGGAATCTATCTTTAATAGGCGATAAGGCGTGTGATTTTAAGACGGCTTTTTGGAAAACTGTAAGTTATAAAGGTGCGCATAGTGCCCCTTCTTTTCCAAGAGTTCAGCGTGTCGTCCCATCTCAACGACATGGCCATCTTTAAAGACCACGATTAAATCCGCCCCCTCAATTGTCGATAAGCGGTGAGCGACAACAAAGGTTGTGCGATTTTTCATCAGTTCCTTCAAAGACTCTTGAATGTATTTTTCGCTTTGTGTATCAAGAGCACTTGTCGCTTCATCCAAAAGCAAAATCGGCGCATTTTTAAGAAGAGCACGCGCGATCGAAATACGCTGCTTTTGGCCTCCCGACAAACGGCTCCCCGCTTCTCCCACAGGAGTGTCTAATCCCTTAGGCAATGTTTCAATAAAGGGCATTAAGTACGCGGCCTTTGCTGCGGCCTCCACGTCTTCTCGTGTTGCCTTTTCATCGGCAAAAGCAATGTTGGCAGCAATCGTGTCATCAAAAAGAACAACGTCTTGGCTTACCAAAGCAAGGTTCTTTCTTAAGCTTTGAAGGGTGACATCGCTTTGGGCGACGCCATCGAAATAGATTTCTCCGCCTGTCGGAATCCAAAAGCGTGGGATTAAATTAATAAGTGTTGATTTACCTGCTCCCGAATCCCCAACGAAGGCAATCGTTTCTCCTGGTTTTACATCCAAGGTAAAGTGACTCAAAGCGTCTTTTTGTGTTCCGCCATAACGCATCGAAACATCTTCAAAGCGCACCGCCCCTGTCACACGGGGCAATTCTGTCTTACCCTTATCGGCTTCAGAAAGCTCATCGACAACTGAGTAAATGCTGTCGCTTGCCGCTGTTAGCCGCGCAACAGATCCATTTAAGCTCGCCAGGTGCCGAATTGGCGGCAAAAGCATCAAGAGGGCTGTTAAGAAGGTGACAAATTCGCCCATCGTAATAAGGCCTCGATGGGCTTGCGTTAACGCAACAACAATCACAACAGAGACCGCACCCACCGCCACAAAACGTGTAAGTGGCGTTCCCGCACTTGTCACCAACTGCATACGAAGGGCCAGTTTACGAATCTCAGCGTTGACCTTCTTAAATAGCGTTTCTTCGTGCTCGTAGCCGTCATAGACCTTAATCACATAACGCGCATCGATTGCCTCTTGAACAACACCGCTTAGTTCACCAAGAGCCGTTTGATAGCGTTTGGCGTAATTGCGCATCTTGCGTGTAACCCAACGCAAGATAAGAACAATAATGGGAGCGATGACTAAAGAAACGAGTGTTAACTGCCAATTCTGGAAAAAAAGAACAACTAAGAGCCCTAAAACCTGCAAAGAGTCACGCACAATCGAGGTCAAGATTTCCGCTGCTGTCCCCAAGGCGTTACTCGCTTCATTGATAAATTTTGATACAACAATTCCTGACGGGAACTTCTGATGTGTTGCAGCAGGCCAACGAATGATGTTTCCAAACATCTTGGCACGCAATTCAGAAATCACATTTTGCGAGACGCACTGCAAAAGGTAGGAACTTGCGAAAGTCGATGCGCCATGCAAAAAAGCAATCGCAACGAGAGCAATCGGCGCCCAGTAAATCACATTGGGATCTTTTTCGTAAAAGCCAGCATCGGTGAGTTTTCCCACAAAAAGCGCGATAACTGAAGCGGCAGCGGCTGTGACAATCATGGCAAGAATTGCCAAACCAATCATCGCTTTGTGTTGAAGTAAGAGCCGGAAAAGCCTTTTTAAGCTACTCTCATTTCTTGGGTTATTTTCTTTTACTGCTGTTTTTTCTTTTGCATCCATCTTCGTTTGCCGTGCGTTGCGAAAGCGCAACCAAACACTTAATTCGTGAATCGTGTTGGGATTGTACAAGCCCTAAAGGCTTTTGAAGCGATGATCAGCCCGATATAATCAATGAAATTCTCATCGAGGTCATTATGCCAACCGTTTTATGTCGCCTTCCCAATCACGTAGGCGACTGCTGTATGTGTATGCCTGCGTTGCGGCTTTTGGAAGCAAGCGGCTTTACGCCTGCGCTTGTCGGCAAGCGCTGGGCAGGCGACCTTGTCGCTGGCATGGGCTGGCGTTTTGACCCCATCGAAGGCCACATCTTTGAAGATGTGACACGTATTCGCTTTGTTGCGAGAAACGCGGGAGCAAAATTCGGTCTTCTTTTCCCGAATTCCTTTAATTCGGCCCTTCTTTTTAAGTTTGCGCACGTAAGAACCGCTGGTCTTTCAACAGATTTTCGACGGTTTCTTTTAAATGACCCGATTCCAGAGCCAGGGGCCATGCACGAAGTTGAGCGCTTCTTTTACGTCGCGCACGAAGCAATCCTTGCTTGGAAAGGAAAACCTGCTTGGGACAAAGCGCCAAAAAGCCTAGGGCTTCTTGTTTTAAAGCGCCATGAAGCTGCCGCCAAAAACATCAGGCGAGAATTCAAAATCCCTGCTCGCTACGCGATTTTGGCGCCTGTCGCACGCGGCCTACACCGAGGACGGCCCAAATATTGGGCACATTTCAATGAACTTTGTGCGCCGCTTCGCGCGATGGGCATTGAAC
>CAVCTI010000196.1:0-1266 GCA_963604755.1 Duodenibacillus sp.
CTTTTTCGAGACAAAGCGTTATAAATCCTGGCGGAAGCGGTGGGATTCGAACCCACGAACGGCGAAAACCGTTGCCAGTTTTCAAGACTGGTGCATTCAACCACTCTGCCACACTTCCAAATTCGGTTGAATTAGCGAATAAGGGCGTAACTTTACCGAGAAACGACAAAGTTATCAATTAAGCGCGTCTTTCCGATGTAAACGGCAATGGCAAAGAGTGTTTTCTCATCGACGGTTTCTTTCGGCGCCATTGAGTCGCAATCGACGCTTTCTGCGTAATCAAGCCGTGCTAGTGGTTCGGTTGCAATCTCTTTTCGAATCACATCGAGCACTTTTGCCGTCGACGTTTCCCCTGCTTTGCACAAGTCATGCGCTTTTTTTAATGAACGACTTAAAACGAGCGCGGCTTTTCTTTCTGCTGGATTTAAATACGTGTTGCGGCTTGATTTAGCCAAGCCGTCTGCTTCACGCACAATCGGGCAACCGATAACATCCAAGTCAAAATTCAAATCACGCACCATACGGCGAATGACAGCGAGTTGCTGCGCATCTTTTTGTCCGAAAAAGGCTTTGTCGGGAGAAACGATGTGAAAGAGTTTCCCAACAACCGTGCAAACACCGCGAAAGTGAATCGGACGCGTTTTCCCACAGAGGTTTTTCGCAAGATTCGGCACCTCAATCCATGCACCAAAATCTGGCGCATAAAGCGTCTCGGGCGTTGGATGAAACACAAGGTCGACACCTAAAGATTCCAGAAGTTGGCAATCGTGCTCAAAATCACGCGGATAGCTTTCTAAGTCTTCATTGGGACCAAATTGCGTTGGGTTAACAAAGACCGACACGACAACACGGTCACACTGCTTTTTCGCTTCTTTGACTAAGCTTGCGTGCCCTTCATGAAGGTAGCCCATCGTGGGAACTAAGCCTATAGTATCGCCAGCCTTGTGCCAGGCTTTTGTATGTAAACGAACATCATCAATGGTTGAAGCAATTTGCATCATGCGCTCCAAAAAAATTCTGATTAACTCAAAGCTCTAACATAGGCTAAAAGCAACGCTTCTAGCACCATACGGGCGTTTAAGGGGTGGGAACTGACGCGACTGATATCACGCACGGAATTAATCCACGCGTAAAGTTTCGCGGGGTTTGTATTGGATGCGAGAGACGCCATCGCGTCGCTAAAACTAGAAAAGTAACGCGCATTGCCACCTTCTCGTAGGCTTGCTAAATCCCAAGCCCAACGCGATAGAAAGCGAGCGACAGAAG
>CAVCTI010000196.1:1276-2165 GCA_963604755.1 Duodenibacillus sp.
AGGTAATGTCACGTCGCGAGAAAGTGTCGAAAGAACGTCGTTTGTTGTGGCTTTCGAGCCTTTTAAAAGAAGTGCGATTAGTTTATCTTCCTCTTCCTTACTAAGAACGAGGCGCTCATCAACTTCAAAGGCATTAAGAGGCATACCGCCAGCAGCTTCCAAGGTGCGCTCGGCGTCTTTTACGCCTTGCTCTTTTAACCAGGCTAATGCCACTTCTTTTGTCGGGGGTGTCGCACGAATCAATCGGCATCGCGAGCGAATCGTCGGCAAAACCCGATCGATTTCGTCTGTGACAAGAATAAAAATTAAATCTTGAGGCGGCTCTTCAATGCTTTTTAATAAACTTGCTGCGGCTTCAGCGCGAATCTTATCTGCCGGATACACGAGAACAACACGCTTTCCGCCTTCGTGACTAGTGAGAGTCAAGAAGTCGGCTAAGGCTTGCGTCTGATGAATCAAGATTTCGCGGTACTGCGTCTTACGCGTAGTTGTGGCATGTTCCGGAGGCGTAAAGGGAATCTCGCGCGGAAGGGCTTCGGCTTCGCTTACTAAATAGCGAATATCTGGGTGCGAGAAACTTTCAAAGAGCTTACAAGCGTGGCACGCACCACAGGCTTTCCCATCAGAAGTTGGCGCCTCACACAAAAGAGACTTACTAAAGGCGTGTGCTAATTCAAAGGTCCCAATCCCACGAGGCCCGTAAAGGAGAATGGCATTGGGTAGCGCTTTTTTTAAGCCAATGAGTTCTTTGGCAAGACTTTCTTGCCAGGGGTATTGCGCTAAAGCCATGTCTTAGCCTTTGTAAGTAACTTCTCGGTTATTGCCGCGGGTTTATCTGAGGCATCGAGAATAAAAAAGCGATTCGGGAATTTCTCTGCCCGCTTTAAGT
>CAVCTI010000197.1:0-5170 GCA_963604755.1 Duodenibacillus sp.
AGATCGATGGATTCGATAACATCGACCAAGCCATTGAAAACACAGTCGAGTACAAGAATCACTACACCTCCAAGCACTTTAATCCAAGTAGCATCAAGCTTTTTGCCGATGGCGAATGCGTCGAGTCTTATTCGGGCTGGGTGAAAACGCCCTACAAGGATGGTTCGACAGGGACACAAGTTTGGCCAACAAAGACGTTTAACTACATTGTGAAGACCGCCAACGCCAAGGGAATTGCCATCCACACGCACGCCTCAGGAGACGCGGCTGTTGAACAGGCTGTCAACGCCTACATTCTCTCTGAGCTCACATCGAAGGCCACGCTTCACAATTGCATCGGTCACACGAGAAACGTCACGGAAGCCACGAAGGACCTCATGGCCAAACACGACATCTACACAGCGACCAACATCGGCTGGAGACTTGGCTGGAACTCTGACCTGCCTGATCTTTGGACGAAGATCGATCGCACCTACTACATGGATGGCTACCCGTTGAAGTCCATGATCGATCGCGGCATCGTGCTAACATCTTCTACAGACTACCCGGCCAATAGTGGTGCGCCCTGCGATATGGCAAGCATCCTTGAACTGGCGGTCAACGGAACTCTCGATCCTGATATTTACCCCACAGACAAAGTCTTTTCCTATGATAAGAAGGAACTCATCGGCGTTGAAGACGCACTCGATGCCTTTACCATCAATGGGGCTAAGCAATTGGGGCTTGAAAAAGAGCGTGGCTCAATTGAAGTCGGGAAATACGCTGATTTCCTTTTCTTAGCCACTGACATCACGACTGCTCCCAAGAACGAAATCCACAAGGGACAAGTTAAGACCGTCTTCTTTGAAGGTAAAAAGGTCTTTGAGAAGTAACATCTCAAATAACTTTAAGGCTTAAGTGTTTAGCTTAAGCTCGGCAAACGGCGGCAAAAGAAATGGATGCCGCCGTTTTGCATTAAAAAACTGCCAAACCCTTCTTTAGGGTGGTAAGCTCTTAGAAAACATTGATTTCTCTAGGCGTCCTTCGAAGAACAGAGCTTATTCTCGCCGCTCTCGGGAAAAAAAGTGCGACTACTTGCGCATTTCCCGTAGAGAAATGCATAAAACTTCAGTAAGATAAGGGACGCTTTGAACACCGCCGTAGTTCAACTGGATAGAACGATGCCCTCCTAAGGCGTAAATCTGGGTTCGAGTCCCAGCGGAGGTGCCACGTAAGTTCGGTTAAACTACGAACTGACAGTCTTTAAGATCAAGAGGAGTATTCCTTGGTCTTTCGGGCCTTTTCCACTCCCCCGGAAAAGGCCTTTTTTTCCCGCCTAGATGGTCATAATCTCCCGACGGTAGTGCTTTAACTCATCGATGGATTCTTGAATGTCGCTTAACGCTTCGTGCTTTGTGGCTTTCTTAAATGAGGTGACGACTTCGGGCTTCCAGCGCTTAGCGAGTTCCTTTAACGTGGAAACATCGATACTGCGATAGTGAAAGAACGCTTCCAGGCGTGGCATCCAACGGGCCATAAAGCGGCGATCTTGCCCGATAGTGTTACCACACATTGGAGACTTGCCTGCGGGCACAAAGCGAGAAAAGACCTCCAAACACATGTCGGTAGCCATCTCTTCATTGATTTCACTTGCGAGCACGCGGTTGACGAGCCCCGAGCGTGTATGCGTTGCTGTATTCCACGCATCCATGTGTGTCATCGTAAATTCATCTTGGTGAATAGCAATCACAGGTCCCTCGTGCAAGATATTCAATTGCGCATCGGTAATGATTGCCGCAATTTCGATAATACGATTGACTTCAGGCTGAAGGCCCGTCATTTCCATATCAATCCAAATGAGATTACTCTCGCTAAATCTTGCGTCTTTCTCAGAATTCTCTGTCATTTTTTTCGTTAAAAAACTTTTCCTAAGAGTACAAAAAAACATCTGAAGTCGTTATTCTATTGACCTCTGACGTTTTTGAGGTACTGAATCGGCCATGATTGAGGTCGCCGGCTTTTTAAAAATTACCTTTCTTGCACTCATTGTCTTTTATGTGTGCATACAGGTCACTCTTCTAATTTCCGAGGTGCGCACCGCTGAGCACGAAACTGACGCGGTTCCAAACGTTTTCTCCGGTCTCGTTAGTCTCGAAGAGCATCGTAAGGCCATTGACTTTACAGCCGAAATCGTTCAAAGCGATACGATTAATGCGCTTGTTGGTGCAGCAGTTACCCTCCTATTTACGCTCGGAGGTGGCATTGACCTACTCTGGGCCTTTATGAGCGTTTTATCCGATCAAGGGATTGCCTCGCAGTTTGTTCTCGTTGTCTTTATTCTCCTTGTCCTTGGAATTTTGGATCTTCCCTTTGATTGGTGGCGTAACTTTCGAATCCTTGAGCGCTACGGAATGGAAAGAACCAATGCCAAGACGTGGTTGCGGTCACGGATTCGGACAACCTGTGTTGGGTGGCTCACAGATTTACCGATTGTTCTCGTTCTCCTAGTAATCCTTAATCTCACCTCGTATTTCTGGTGGATGCTTTGCTTTCTCGCGTGCTTTGCTTGGTATTTCTGGCACGAGTATATTTACCCGACTTGGATTGTGGGGCTCTCCAAAGACGCCGTTGAACTCCCCGATGGTTCCCTAAAAGAAAAGCTCAACACCCTGATTCGCGATCTCGGGTTTTCAGAGGTGAAGATTTACACCTTAAACCGCCCCCAGAGTCTTAAGCACACCAACGCACTTTTGGTGCGACCCTCAACAAAACCACGATTGATTCTCTTTCGTCACGCATTAAATTGCTTAACAGAAGAAGAAATTTTGGCTGTCAGTGCTAACGCCATTGCGCAAGTCGGTCGTTGGCACCGCTTTGCACGCTGTGCCGTCTTTTTTGCATTAAGTCTGGCATTTTGGTGGGGCTTTGCTTGGATAGCCGATAAGGGTTACTTTTATGAAGCCCTTGGGATTCACCCCTCGATTGCTCTAGCCGACGGCGCGCCCATCCCAGGCGTGCTGATGGCAATCGCGATTACGACATTTCCTGTCTTACTTTATCCGATTGTGTTTTTAATCCACATTCTCACACGACGCTTAGAGTATGACGCTGATACCTATGTGGTTCGTATGGTTGGAGCCACACCATTAATTCACGCGATTGTGAAACTCCATACAGACTATCGAAACTCATTAACGCCCAATCGCCTTTACTCAGTTGCCAATCACAGGCGCCCGCATATTACGCCCAGAATTCTTGCCGCTCAAATTGAGTCCGAACGATTGCAAGTCTTAGCGAGAAAGGCTCGCCTTGAGCGCATTAACGATCGACAAATTCTCTTTAACGCCATTCTTGCAAGGCGAAAAAAAGAAAGAGCTCAAAAGATTTCGCTCCTTGTTGAAAGAGAGCGCGAAAAGCTTCAAGAAGCTCTAAACCTTCAGAAAAGAACGTATACGGTCGAAAACTAATGCAAGAAGCCGCCTCTTTTACCGCTCGCGTTGTTGCCTCTCATGGGAGAGTGTTTTTTGTCGAAGATACGGAAGGGAGAATTTTCGAAGCGACACGCAAAGGAAAGAAGACCGATGCGGTTGTGGGCGACGAAATTGAATGTAGTAGCCCCTACGCGAATAAAACATCAATCCTTTCCATTGCGAAAAGGAAAAATCGCCTCTACAGAAGCGATGCATGGAAAGAAAAGACTCTAGCTTCGAACCTTGATGCCGTTGCCATTATCTTTGCCTCTCAGCCAACATTTAATCCGTGGTTTGTGTGGAAAGCGATTGTGGCAGCTCGTTCTGAGAACATCCGCCCCGTACTGATTCGCACAAAATCCGAACTTGAGGTCAACGCCAAAGCAACTGAGGCTTTTGTCGAAGACTTAAAAAAATTAGGTGAACGCGTCTTTTCGATTAGTGCTCGCACCGCGCCCGATAAAGCTAGAGAACTTCTTAGCTCTGAATTTTCCAACCAAACTGTTCTTCTTGTTGGCCAATCAGGCATGGGAAAAAGTACGCTACTAAATACCCTATCTGAAAAGGCAAATGCTCGTACGCAAGAAATATCTGCCGCTTTAGATAACGGCAAACAAACGACAACAGAAACCCGTCTTTATCCCATTGAAATTGGAGAAAGTCATTTTGAGATTATTGATAGCCCTGGGTTTCAAGAATTTGGCTTAGCGCACCTAACACCCAATGAAATTCTCGAAGCGATGCCAGATATCGCGCGCGCCATCACAGACTGCCGCTTTTATAACTGCACGCACACGCGTGAGCCTGGCTGCTCCGTTTTAAGAGCCATCGAACATGGCACGCTTTCTAAGGCACGCCACGACTTTTACGTTTGGCTTTACGGGCAAGCCAAGCATTAACTTCCAAAGATCTTTTGGTAAGCGCTTTATCTAGATGAAAAGGTACAACTTCAAGGGAGAATTTTTGGTTGAAACAAAGCCAAAGTGCCGATAAAAATCGGCAGTCTTCTCGTCTTTTGCGTAAACAAGCAGGGCCCTAACTCCGAGGCTTTCTCTGAGTGCAAGTGCTTTCTTCACAGAATAGCCCAAAAGAAGTTTTCCGTAGTGTTTCCCTTGAAATTTTGAATCAACTGCCAAACGAGCAATACGTACCGATGGCACGGGAAATAATGGGACGCGTCTTGCCTCAGATGGCATCAGTTCGCTGACCGCTATTTGAGCAGAAGCAAGCGTGACAAACCCAAGAATCTCTTCGGGACGATCCGAATCAATCAATACATGGGTTGTAGAGTTACCTGCAACCTGATTTTGCGACGCATAACGTTGCAGAAATATATCTAACGAGTCAACTCCACAAGAAAACAATTCCCTATCGTGCCATGTTTTATCAAGTTTCTCAAAGCAAAGCATTATTCGAAGGTTCCCGTTTTTTCAACTTGATCGGCCATCTTGATTGCTTTTTCCAAATTCGAATTAGGCAAAAAAGGACGGTCCAAGGCTTCGATATATTTTCGGGCCTCTTCAGCAGTAAAGTAGACAACATTTTCCTGTTGAATAACTTCTCTTGCGGCATTCATCGCCGCATTTTTAACAAAACTCGCCAGCGTCACTCCTTGCGACGAGGCTGCCATTGATAAAATCATCTTATCCTGAGGAATAAGACGCAAATCAATACGGTCTGATGCTGTTGACATAAACCACTCCCTCTTCTTAGTGTTTACC
>CAVCTI010000198.1:0-6576 GCA_963604755.1 Duodenibacillus sp.
GTATGAGTTAGCCAAGGCTCTCACAAGCGGCTCTCCTTTAGCGAGCGAAAACCGCGAGGCTGTCAAATGGCTTAAGAAAGCCGTAGAAAAAGAACATGCGCAAAGTGAACATCTTTTAGCCATTCTCATCGCTCGAGCCCAAGGCGTAAGAGCCAACCCCGCGCTTGCGCACTCACTCCTACGCAAAGCCGCAACCGTAGGTTACGCTCCCGCGCAATACGACCTTGCGCGAAGCCTTACCTGGGGATTTGGCTGTGAAGCCAATCCCCAAGAAGCCTTAACGTGGTTTCGATTAGCCGCCGCCCAAGGCCACGCCCTCAGTCAAAAAGAAAGTGCCCTCGCCTATCTTGAAGGTCGCGGGTGTCGTGTGGATTTAAGGCAAGCAACGTCGTACTTAAGAAAAGCTGTGTTAAGTGGTCTTACGGATTTATCGCGCGAACTCGGAGAGCTTTACCTACGGGAAGACAATCCTGCGAGAAACGAAGGCGAAGCCATGCGTTGGATATCGGAGGCCGCCCGAAATAAAGATGCGAAATCGCAATACCTTTTAGCGCTTTTTTACCAGTCTGGACGCATCACTGAACCGAGGGCTGACACAGGTTTAGATTGGGCGATTCGTTCGGCTCAAGCCGGGTTTATTGCGGCCTACTTACTCTTGGCGAAGATTCTCAGTCAAAAAGAATCCGACTCATACGTCGCAAAAATTAAGTCCTACGCCCTCTTAGAACGAGCCGCGGGTCTAAGCGTGGATTCGGGCGACGCAAAATCAGAAAAAGAATGCGCTCTTCGCCTAAGAGAACTCTCCCTCACACTATCTGAGACTGAAGTAAAACAAGCGAGGGCGCTAAGCCTAAGGTCAGCCACTGTAAGCGACATTGTCAAAGCCGCTCGTTAAACTTTTTTAAAGTTAACCTTCAGAGGGCTTCTCTTCTTGAGCGCTTCCGAGCGGAAGCTTCACCGTAACCATGAGCCCATGGGGCACAGTTGTCGAAAGTTGCACTGTTCCCGAGCAACGACGCACCACGCGATCGACAATCGCAAGTCCCAACCCCGTTCCTGTGGTACCACCGCGAGCGGCATCGCCTCGCTCAAATGGCCTCATTATGCGATCTGCCTGACGCATATCGAGTCCTGCGCCACTATCGCTGACAACAAGTTGTGCGGATTTATTGTCTTCGGAATTCGTGAGAGTAATCGATAAGTCCAAAACCCCATCTTCACTCTTACCGTAGCGAAGTGCATTGGTAATCAAGTTTTGCACCACGCGCGAGAGCTCGATGGCGTGCCCCATTACCCACACGTCAGGCGCAATCGAAACGCGAAGTCGAACGCCTGGATCAATATCTAAGCGCGCCACGTGAATGGCTTCAGAAACGATCTTACTGAAGTCAAGAGCGGAAAGCGGCACATTGTCGCGACGCGCGTAATCCATAAATTGATTAACGATTTGCTCCATTTGCTCTAAGTCGCTAACCATTGCCTCATGCGTTTCTTTGGGTAGATCGGCCAATTCCGTTTCAAGGCGCAATCGCGTAATCGGCGTACGTAAGTCGTGAGAGACGCCTGCGATTAGAACCTCACGGTCTTTTTCCATACGGGTGATGTCTTTGACCATGCGGTTAAAACTCGAATTAACCTCGCGAAGTTCTTCTGGCCCACTATCCTCAGGCAGTGCCTTAGGCATTCTGCCGCGACCGAACTCTCGCGCATTCATCGAAAGTTGATTTAAAGGAGCGGTTAAGCGACTTGTAATCAAAATCGCGCAAAGGATACTCGCGATAAAAGCCGCGAGAGCCCACCAAAGCCACGTTTTCCCGTACGGGGGGTCCAAAATCGTTGCATTGGTTCTTAACCAGTACGCATCGCCATCGATGGAAAATGAGACCCAAAGACCTGGCTCATCGTTAACGCGCTCGGCCAAAATCGTGTCTTGTCCTAAGGAGTCACGCACGGTTTGGACGATGTCTTCAATTGAATTCGCGCCTTGCGTAAGTGGCACCACATCATCGTCGGGCTCTTTTGTAAGAATCCTTAAACCCTCGCGGTTAGCAAGGACAAGTAAAAGGTCAGGACGGTAAACGGGGTCAGCGGAAATTAACGCGTAGCGCGTTAAATTGGCCATCGAGATAATTTGCTGCGCTGTCGCACGCACATAGGGCGTCTCATTTAAGACGCGAAAACTCTGAAGCCATCCCATCACGCAAAAGATGATGAGAAACATCAAGAGAATAAACGTGCGCCAAAAGAGATTGGGCGTGCGATTGAGCGCAGAACTCATAGGTCAGACTATTCTTTCTTTGCCTCGGGCTCGGGGTCATCGTCAGGAATAAAGACGTAACCCAAACCCCACACGGTCTGCAAATACCGTGGCTTCGAAGGATCGACCTCGATTAATTTACGAAGGCGACTGACCTGCACATCAAGCGAACGGTCAAAAGCTTCGTACTCACGGCCTCGTGCCATTTCCATCAATTTCTCACGCGAAAGCGGCATACGTGCATGACGCGCAAAGGCCTTCATCACAGAGAATTCCCCTGTGGTAAGCGTCACGGCCTTCCCGTCTTTACGCAATTCACGGCGCCCGAGATCAAGTTCAAAGTGACCAAAGCGCACGATTTCGTTATCTTTGGTGGGGGCACCTGGTTGATCTGCCTCAGGGCGACGACGCAACACAGCGTGCACGCGGGCAAGCAACTCGCGTGGAT
Organism: Duodenibacillus sp.; assembly: GCA_963604755.1. Taxonomy (GTDB): domain Bacteria; phylum Pseudomonadota; class Gammaproteobacteria; order Burkholderiales; family Burkholderiaceae_F; genus Duodenibacillus. Next base: position 2,706 of record CAVCTI010000198.1, read on the forward strand.
TAAAGGGCTTGGGTAGATAGTCGTCAGCACCTAATTCGAGACCGACAATGCGATCGACATCCTCGCCTCGAGCCGTGAGCATAATAATCGGCGTCGTATCTTTCGCAGCACGTAAGCGGCGCAGAATCTGAAGGCCATCTTCTCCTGGCATCATCAAGTCGAGAATCAAAACATCAAAGCGTTCACGCATCCAAATGCGGTTCATACTTTGGCCACCATCGGCAACTGTAACGGAGAAATCATTTTCTCCAAGATACCGACGCAACAAATCACGCAAACGTGGATCGTCATCGACCACGAGAACCTTCGGGTTACGCGCTAATTCAGCCATAGTAAGTTTCTCCAAATCGAAGCTAAAAATAATGCTGTTACATTTGGATTGTGCGCTCTTTTCAAAAATCCGTGTGCACCCACAAATTCTAGTTACAATTTTTTTGACATTGTGCACCCGAATTGAGCGCATATCTCCTAGACTTAAGGAGACTTAATCTCCCACAGTGTCTTTTCAATGTGGGACGAAGGAAGTGAAGGATGAAAAAGTCTTTAAAGAAACTCTGCGTACTCGTGCCTGTGGCGATTGTCTCAAGCTCAGTGCTAGCGCAGCCGCCGATTTTTTTCCATGAAGAGCTCTTTTTCCAAAACGACAGTTTATTTTGGGATCAGATGGATAGCTCGCAGCGCGCCGCACTTTGGCCTGTCTTGACACAAGAGCAGCAACTTGCGCATTGGCGTTTTATGGATAAGGCCGAGCGTCACGCCCTAAGAGAAAGCTTACGGCCTTATGGAGGCATTAAGTTTCGCACGCACCTAATTAGCTTAACTCCTTCTTCAGCCTTATCAAGGCCTCGCCAAATGACAGAAGAAGAACTCTCGATGTTGCGTCGCCAGGTGCAACGCGTTTCTGTGGAATTGCGCTCAGGCGTTCCTTTCGAGTGTTCCGACCCCCGCAATTGCCCAAGTATCTTGGTGCATCACGGCGAGAATCACTAAAGTTCGATAATTTTCATAACATTTGAGGGACCCGCAGGTCCCTCAAATCTTTTCTTCCCTACCCTAAGGCGCATTAGGGATTTGTGAAGTCAGCGTTGGCTGCCTTTGCCTTTGCGAGGTCCCCTGCTAACACATAGGTGACTGCCGCAGGATCGATCATCTGCCGCAAGGCCGCATTCACATCCTTCACAGTAAGGCGACGAAGTCGATCTTCGTAGGCTTTGCTCTCAAGGAAATCCTTACCTTTGAGCATGTAAGTGATCCAGCTACTCGCGAGATACGCATCTTGCGAGCGGTTCACAGCTCGATACTGCAAAAGTCCTGTAATAGCCTCTTCGACTTCCTTTTTGGTAAAGCCCTTCTCGAGGGCACGCTTAATTTCATCTTTCATGCTCTTTTCGGCTTTGGCTAAGTTTTGAGGTGCAACAATCGCAAAGCCGACCCAAGAAGCCCGGTCTCCGAAGGCAGGTAAAAGCGCCTGACTATAAACGCTGTAACTTAAACCCTCCTTTTGGCGCAAGCGATTAATTAAGCGATTGGAAATGGATGTCCCACCACCCAAAATCCAATTGGCCACTTCAATCGCAGGAGCCTCTTCAGAAAAGAGTTCTCCCTTAAAGTCAATGCGAGCAAAGATTGTGGCATTTTCCTTTTGCGGGGTATCGATTACGATTCTCTTTGCGGGAACGGCCTTAAATTGCGCCTCATAGTGGCTGTAAGCATTGGCCTTCCCCTGAGATTTCTTTTTCCCAAGAGTCGCTTCGAGCGCCACGCGAACGGCCTTCGCATCAAAGTCGCCGACAATCGCTACAGCGCCATGTTCGGTGGAAAACACATCGTTGTACCACGCATAGGCCTCTTTTCGTGTCGTCGATTTCAGAGTCTTTAAGAATTCAGCCGTTGTCTGCGCGTTACGGGGATCGCTCTCAGGATAGATCCTAAAGTGTTTGCGAACCGCGTCTCGCGCAAGAATCACTGGGTCATCGCTTTTACCTTCGAGCGCTGTGCTCATTTGTTTAATGGTGCGTGTGACCTCTTTTTCTGGATAATTGCTTGTGGTTTCAAGTTCAGCCATAAAACGAAGGGATTCTTCGAGCGTCTCACGCGTACAAGTAAAGCTAAAGACATCGCCCTGGATTTTGAGCTCAGTCATCTTGTTGGCAATATCGGTCTTCGTAAGATTTTTCGCGCCTTTAAGGAGCATCGAACCCAAGAGACGATCTAATGCGGCTTTGCCGCTTGAGGCTTTTAAATTGCCGTAACGGAAATCCGTCATCACGGTCACTGTCTTTCCACGGGTCTTTTTCGGTAAAAGCGCAACTGAAATATCCCCTATCGAGAAACGCTCCGTGCGTTTCACAATGTTTTCTTGATCAACGTCGAAGGCTTCGGCAACATCGCCCTCGGCTTTAAATTTGACGCCCGCTAAAACGCTTTCAAGCGTTGGGGTTTCCATTAAGGGCGCGCGCTTAGTGTCTTTATCCGGAATAAAAAGACCCATGACTCGGTTATCGCGCACAAAGTACGTCGCGGCTGCTTTGTCGATGTCTTTGGCATTTAAGGCGGCTATCCTATCTCGCGCGAGAAAGAAAAGACGCCAGTCGCCTAAAGCGATATAGTCAGATAAGTCCACCGCGAATTCTTCTGGGTCACTTAAGGCACGCTCAAAGTCAGTGGCGTTATCGGCTTTTAAAATCTTGAGTTCTTCTACTGTCACTGGTGCCTTAGAAAATTCTCCTTCGAGAACTTCAAGCATCTTCGCTTTCACCGGATCGATGGCGTCTCCCTTTTTCACCATAGCGCCAAAAAGCACAAATCCTGGGTCTTTCGTTGACATCGACCAACCAAAGATTTGGCTCGCAAGTCCCGTTTCAACGAGAGCCTTATAAAGGCGCCCGCGTGGCGCATCCGAAAGAATCTCAACGGCAGCATCAACGGCTGCGGCGTCTTTTGCCAGTGCCGATGGAACTCGGTAAGCGACAGCGACCATTTGCATTTCGCCAGGACGCCGGATTTCAAAGTAGCGAGGCCCATCAGCAACTGGTTCAACTGTCCACTCTTGTGGTAACACGCGTGTGGGCTTAGGAATCTTTCCAAAAGACTCCTTAATCCATCCGAGAATCTTCTCACTATCAAAACGCCCCGAAACCGTTAACACGGCGTTATCAGGCTGATACCACTTTTGGTAGAAGGCACGAATGTTTTCGATGGGAACGTTTTCAATATCGCTACGTGCGCCAATGGTTGAGTGCGCGTAGTTATGCCAATCGAAAATCACAGACTGCATGCGTTTTAGCATCACGCGAGTCGGCTTATTCTCGCCCATCTCAAATTCATTGCGAACAACAGTCATCTCGGTATCCAAATCGCTTTTGGCAATATTGGAGTTGACCATCGCATCGGCACTCCACCCAAGAGCCCAACGCATGTTGTCGTCGGTGGCAGTGAAACTTACAAAGTAGTTTGTGCGATCGAGCCACGTCGTCCCGTTCATCCGAAAGCCGCGGCGCGCAAATTCTTTTGTGGGGTCTGGGTAGTTTTTGCTTCCCTTAAACATCAAGTGTTCAAGTAAATGTGCCATCCCTGTTTCGCCATAGCTTTCATGGCGAGAACCTACAAGGTAGGTTGTATTAACAGTGGCTGTCGGCTTACTTGAGTCTTCAAAGAGCACGACCTTTAAACCATTGGAGAGCACGTAGCTTGAGATTCCTTCAACGGTATTGACGGGTTCTAGGCCAGCAGAGGCAGCGACGGATGTACACGAAGCAAGTGTCATGATGAAATATTTAAGGCGATTAAAAAGCATAAATTAAGTTCCGAGGTATACACCAAATCACCTAGAATTAACAAGGAGTTTTGATTGTATTAGTCATTACGCACG
>CAVCTI010000199.1:0-2169 GCA_963604755.1 Duodenibacillus sp.
AGCCTACACAGACCTCTTCTTAAGTAAAGCCATTGACGTGTTAGGTGGCGATACCGAACACGATACCGTTTTACTTTATGTCTCCAATCACGGGGAAAGCCTCGGAGAAAAAGGGCTATGGCTTCACGGCGCTCCGTACTGGATGCGCCTTACAGGACAAATGAAAGTTCCGATGATCCTTTGGTTTAACGATTCAGCGAAAAAGCGCTTTGGTATCGGGAAAGTTGAGGGTAATCAAACCGCACCCGCAAGCCACGACGACCTATTCAGTACCTTACTCACGCTTACTGAAGTTAAAAGCACGGTCTATCGTAAAGAACGAGACCTCGTAGAGAGGCTTCAAAAGTAAAGGATAGTCTTTAAAAAAGCGGCCCTAGGATTTCCTTAAGGCCGCTTCAATTCCTACTCAAACTCGATTGTGGCTGGCGGTTTCGTGGTGTAGTCAAAAAGTACACGGTTGACGTGTTTCACTTCATTGACAATCCGATTAGCTGCCGTCGTGATTGTTTCTGTGGGAAGAATCGTCACTTCAGAGGTCATAAAGTCAGACGTTGTCACAGCACGCAAGGCAATTGCTGAGTCATAGGTTCTTTCATCACCCATCACACCAACGCTACGCATATTCGTGAGCGCCGCAAAATATTGGCTCGGGCGCTTTTCAAGCGGTAACTTATCGACTTCTTCACGCCAAATCGCATCGGCTTCTTGCACTAAGAAAATCTTTTCTGGCGTAATGTCGCCCAAAATACGAACAGCAAGGCCTGGTCCCGGGAATGGCTGGCAATAGACTTGGCTTTCAGGCAGTCCCAATTCCAATCCTGCACGCCGCACTTCATCTTTAAAGAGGTCACGTAAGGGTTCGACAATCGCTTTAAAGCGAATGTTTTTCGGAAGCCCCCCCACATTGTGGTGACTCTTAATTGTCGCTGATTCGCCGCCTAAACCGCTTTCAACGACATCGGGATAAATCGTTCCTTGCGCTAAGAAATCAACCTCACCAATCTTTTTGGCTTCATCCTCAAACACTCGGATAAATTCTTCTCCGATAATCTTGCGTTTCGTTTCAGGAGCACTCACGCCCTTTAATTTCGTTAAAAAGCGTTCCTTAGCATCTACACAAATAAAGTTAATATCAAAGGCGCCACCAGCACCAAAAATCGAGCAAACACGTTCTCTTTCGTTTTTACGAAGTAGCCCGTGATCGACAAAGACGCATGTAAGGTTCTTACCGATGGCACGTGCTAGGAGAGCGGCACAAACGCTTGAATCGACGCCGCCAGAAAGTGCACAAAGAACCTTCTTATCGCCAATTTTCTCGCGAAGATTTTCAATCGTGGTCTTCACAAAAGAATCCATCTTCCAGGTTCCAGCGCACCCGCAGACCTTGTAGACGAAATTCGAAAGCATCTTCACACCATTTTCTGTGTGAAGGACTTCTGGGTGAAATTGCACATTATACAGTTTACGAGCGGCATCTTCGCTTGCTGCCACGGGGCACTCGGGAGTCGAGGCTGTCACGCGAAAACCGGGAGCGGCTTTAAAAATCGTGTCGTTGTGACTCATCCAGCAAATGTTTTTCGCGGGTAGCCCTTCAAAAAGCAGGGAGCTTGTATCAAGATCCACTAACGTTTTCCCATATTCACGCTCGGGAGCCTTCTCAACGCGTCCGCCTAACTGGTGGCTCATTAATTGGGCGCCATAGCAAATGCCAAGAATAGGGATTCCTTTTTCATAAATGCTCTTATCGATGACCGCGGCGTTTTCAAGATAAACGCTTGCCGGTCCCCCCGTGAAGATAATGCCTTTGAGGTTTTTCTTCAGAATATCCGCAAGAGGCCGACGGTACGAGCAAATTTCGCAGTAAACACCGCATTCACGAACACGCCGTGCGATAAGTTGGTTGTATTGACCACCGAAGTCAACAACAAGGATGGTTTCTTGATTTTGTGTAGGCGTACTCAAGGCGCGCTCCTTAAGGGTAAAGAAATCTTTGGGTGCAAACCCCAAAAAGTCTTCGTCAATTTAAATTGATGCGGCATTATAAAGAGGCAAGAAGAGGGTGCTAACGAATTAAAAGGAGAAAAGAGCCTCGTTTTTCTCTTAGCAAGGGAAAAAATCGACGCAATTTTTATCTTATTGGCAAATCCAATAGAGAAATTTCCTTATACC
>CAVCTI010000199.1:2179-3642 GCA_963604755.1 Duodenibacillus sp.
TCGTAATTTAAAGCGGTCTCGCGAGAGGAATCTTTTTTTTTTCGATTCTTTTCGCGGGACCGCTTTTTTTGTATTTGAAATACTTTTCCTTTAATTACTTGTTTTTAAACCGAATTCTTGCTTTCATAGTGAAAGGAGTTACTAAAATGAAAGATGTTCCTGAAGTTTTTGGTTCACTTGTCTTTAACGAAACCGTGATGAAGGATCGTCTCCCGCAAAACATCTACAAGGCGTTTCGCGAAGCCGTTGTCGACGGCCTGCCTTTAGACCTTCCGATGGCCAACATCATTGCCGAGGCGATGAAGGATTGGGCTCTTGAACACGGCTGCACACACTTTACGCACTGGTTCCAACCGATGACAGGAATCACAGCCGAAAAGCATGAGAGTTTCATTATGCCCACCGCTGGAGGCCATGTGATTATGGAATTCTCGGGTAAAGAGTTAATCCAAGGCGAACCCGATGCCTCATCCTTTCCCTCTGGCGGCTTACGTGCCACATTCGAAGCCCGTGGCTACACAGCTTGGGACCCGACAAGCTACGCCTTTATTAAAGATGACACCTTGTGCATTCCTACGGCTTTTTGCTCTTACACGGGTGAAGCCCTTGATAAGAAGACGCCACTTCTGCGTTCCATGAACGTGATTTCCAAGGCAAGCGTTCGCGCCTTAAAACTCTTTGGTATTGAAACACGTCGCGTCTTTAGTACAGTAGGCCCTGAGCAAGAGTACTTCCTTGTCGATAAGGCGCTTTTTGATAAACGTAAAGACCTCGTTTACACAGGCCGCACACTCTTTGGTGCTCCGAGCCCCCGTGGTCAAGAGATGGAAGACCATTACTTTGGGATGATTAAGCCCCGAGTCCGTGCCTTTATGAAGGATTTGGACACCGAGCTCTGGATGTTGGGAGTCCATGCGAAAACCGAACATAACGAAGTTGCTCCTGCCCAACACGAATTAGCCCCCATCTTTACGATGAGCAATATCGCAACAGACCACAACCAAATCATGATGGAATTCATGAAAAAGGTTGCTTTGCGCCACGGGATGGTGTGTCTACTTCATGAAAAGCCTTTTGCGGGCGTCAATGGCTCAGGTAAACACAACAACTGGTCTCTGAGTACCGCTGAAGGCAAGAACCTTCTTTCGCCCTCGAAGAACCCGTATAAGAATACGAAGTTCTTGCTTTTCCTCGCGGCTGTGATCAAGGCAATCGATGAGCATCAAGATCTTTTGCGTATCACGGTCGCCAGTGCTGGCAATGACCACCGTTTGGGCGCCAACGAAGCGCCTCCTGCGATTGTTTCAATCTTCCTTGGCGCAGAATTAACCGCGGTGCTTGAAGCAATCGAAGCCGGAAAGGTCTGGGAGCCGAAAGAAGCGAAAGCGATTAAGTTGTCTGACGATACGGTGCCCGCCTTGATGCAAGACAACACCGACCGTAACCGCACGTCGCCCTTTGCC
>CAVCTI010000200.1:0-2923 GCA_963604755.1 Duodenibacillus sp.
GAAGTGATGCGACTAGCGCTAGGTGTTGAATACTCGGGCTCGGCGTTTTTCGGTTGGCAAAAACAACCCGATTGCCGCACGGTGCAGGCTACTCTTGAGAAGGCGCTTGAACGCTTTGTCACAAGCCCCGTACCCACGATTTGTGCGGGACGTACTGACACGGGTGTTCACGCTCTAGCGCAGGTCGTTCATATCGATGTCGATTGCACTCGACCAATGCCCAATTGGATTCGAGGGGTAAATACCTTCTTACCCGATGATGTTGTCGTGCGTTGGGCAAAAGAAGTCGACGAAGAATTTTCTGCTCGTTTCTCCGCACTCAGGCGCACCTACGAATATTGGATTTATAACGATGCGGTTCGCTCTCCGAAATACGCTCAATCAACGGGGTGGGTTTGGCGTAATCTTGATGAAGCGAAAATGCATGAAGCCGCCCAATCGCTTTTAGGTGAGCACGATTTCTCAAGCTTTCGTGCCGCTGACTGTCAAGCAGCAAGCCCCGTGCGGTTCATAGAAGAAATTAATGTCCGACGCTTTGAGAAACTGATTCGGATTCGAATTCGTGCCAATGCCTTCTTGCAGCATATGGTTCGCAACATCGTCGGTACCCTAGTTTATGTTGGCACGGGGCGCGAAGCCGTCGGTTGGGTAAAAGACGTTTTAGAAGCAAAAGAGCGCGCCGTCGCTGCTCCCACTTTTGCTGCCTCGGGCCTTTATCTCACTGCTGTTCAATATCCCGAAAAATATGCTTTGCCTTCAGTTGGAAAGGCGCCATTTCTTGCAGTGGATTGAGTTTTTCTTTTCCGTTTCTCAAAAGAAACCATCTAAACCGAAACTTCTTGCTCCTTATAATGGGAAAAACTTTTTTTCGAAGGATAAATTCAATGTCTGAAAGAGTGCATACACGAGTTTTGATTGTGGGCTCAGGCCCAGCCGGATACACCGCGGCTGTCTACGCGGCGCGCGCCAATCTCTCTCCCGTTCTCATTACGGGAATGGAACAGGGTGGTCAGTTAATGACAACAACAAAGATTGAGAATTGGCCTGGAATTGCCGACGGAATCGATGGCCCCGAGTTAATGAGTAACATGCTCTGTCACGCAGAAAAGTTTGGCGCCAAGATTGTCTTTGATGTAATCCAAAAAGCCTACTTAGAAGAAAAACCGATGCGCCTTGTTGGCGATTTAGGTGAATACACCTGTGATGCTCTCATTATTGCCACGGGGGCAAGCGCTCGTTATCTAGGACTTGAAAGCGAACAAGCCTATCGAGGCCGCGGGGTGTCTGCGTGCGCTACGTGCGATGGATTCTTTTATCGTAAAAAGCCCGTTGCTGTTGTCGGAGGCGGGAATGCCGCTTTAGAAGAAGCGCTTTACTTAAGCCAAATTGCTTCCGAAGTGCATCTTGTGCATCGTCGTAATGCTTTTAGAGCCGAACCAATCATGGTCGATAAATTAATGGAAGCTGTCAAAGCAGGAAAGATTATTCTTCATACGCCGCGCACGGTTTCTGAGGTGATTGGCGACGATAACGGCGTCACAGGGTTAGTTATCGAAGGCGAAGATAAGAAAGAAACGCTTTCTGTCGATGGCATCTTTATTGCGATTGGACACGCACCCAATACGGCTGTTTTTGCTGACGCAATCGAAATGGATCATGGCTATATCGTTACGCACTGCGCAGGGTCTCGAGCACAAACAGCGACAAATCTCCCAGGAGTTTTTGCCGCAGGAGACTGCGCCGATTCTGTGTATCGCCAGGCTATTACGAGCGCGGGCACGGGCTGCGAAGCCGCTCTTGATGCACAGCGCTATCTTGAATCGTTAAGCTAAGTTAGGCGCGTTATGGGAAACAATTTTGATGCCTTAAAAGGCATTGCAACTGAACTCAAAGAAAACGCTAAGCGCCGTAAAGAACTCGAAGATCAAAAAGATCGAGCCTGTGCTCGGATTGCCCGGGAGACGCAAGAGTTCTTACGCACCATGCGTAAAAGCGGCGTTAAAAGCGCACCCGACGTTCGGCTTAAGGGAGACGTTCGAGAGGTGCCGATTGATTTTGCGCAAGCGATGCGTGAAGCAGGTGTTGAGCCGCTAGAGGTGGATGCACGCCGGGAAAAGAAACCGAATCTTTGGAAGGCGCCGCAAAAGATTTCTGTTGAAAAAGAAGAGCTAGAACTATCGACTCTGAGTGATGAAGCGGATTCCCAAGAGGACTTTGTTTCAGAGGACGAGGGGTTGTCTTTTCATCGACCTGATGTGGGGCCTGACGTTGCACGAGACTTGCGTCGCGGTCGGTGGCCCGTGTTAGCGCAGGTTGACTTACACGGAATGTTTGTCGAAGAAGCGAGGGAAGCGGTCCCAGATTTCTTAAAACGGGCTCTTACGCACGAAATTACTTGTGTGCGTATTGTTCACGGTAAGGGAAATGGCTCACCACAGGGGCATTCTGTATTACGCGAAAAAGTTCGGCGCTGGGTCAAGCAATGTCCTGAAGTGATTGCTTTTGCCGAACCCTATGAAAGAGACGGGGGCGCAGGAGCCACAATCATCCGTTTGCGCCTTAGGGCTCAGGCTTCATAAAAAAACGCGGCCGAAAAGCCGCGTTTTTGATGGAAGCTTAAATTTTTAAGCGGCCATCTTTAACCCAGATTCAATGCGGGCAATCACTTCGTCTTTCCCGAAAAGCGAGAGTGTGCGATCGATCTGAGGCGTTGTTTGTGCATTGCAAACAAGAACACGCAAGGGCGTCGCAATCGGGCCCATCTTGATATTCTTTTCTTGCATCACTTTCTTTAATGCTCCGTAGATTGCTTCAGGCGTGAAGGCATCAATTGATTGAATCTCACTTAAGAAAGCTAAGAGGGCGTCTTTATTTTCGCCAGCGAGAGCGTCTTTGACTGCCGCGACATCGCGCTCTAAGGGCT
>CAVCTI010000200.1:2933-4402 GCA_963604755.1 Duodenibacillus sp.
ACGAGATCAATGCCATTGGCAAGATTCGCGCCCCGCTTTTCTAAGCGTGGCTTCACGAGCTCGGCTAAGCGAGCGTCGTCGGCTTCTTTCATGTACTGCTGATTGAGCCACTCGAACTTCTTAAAGTCAATGCGCGCGGCAGCTCTTGAGCAGTCTCTTAATTCAAAGACATCGGCGAGTTCTTGGCGGCTAAATTTTTCCATATTGCCGTGACCCCAACCGAGGCGAGCAAGATAGTTAAAGACCGCTTCGGGTAAGAACCCTTGATCACGGTACTCGAGAATTGAGACAGTGCCGTGGCGCTTTGAAAGCTTTTGACCATCGGGGCCATTAATTAATGGAAGGTGACCAAAGACAGGCACTTCAGCGCCAAGCGCACGGTATAAGTTAATCTGACGCGGCGTATTGTTGATGTGGTCAGCTCCACGAATAACGTGGCTAACTTTCATATCCCAGTCATCGACGACAACAGCAAAGTTGTATGTGGGGATGCCATCGCGCATGATGATTAAATCATCGAGCTCTTTGTTGGCAACCGTGATTGTTCCGTAGACGGCATCGTCCCATGTGACCTCACCATCATCGGGGTTGCGGAAACGAATCACAGGAGTGACGCCTTCGGGGATGGGTTTACCCACGCAGTTTTCGGGCCTCCAGCGTCCGTCGTAGCGGGGCTTAAGACCTGCGGCTTTTTGTTCAGCACGCATCTGATCGAGTTCTTCAGGCGTTGCGTAGCAACGGTAGGCACGACCGTCAGCGAGCATTTCGTTGACGATTTCGCGATAGCGATCCAAGCGATCCATCTGATAAATCGGACCCTCGTCGTAATCCAAATCAAGCCACTTCATCGAATCGAGAATGACCTGCGTTGCCTCAGGCGTTGAGCGTTTTTGGTCCGTGTCTTCAATGCGAAGGAGGAATTTCCCTCCAAGATGGCGGGCTACAGCCCAGCAATAAATCGCAGTACGCGCTGTTCCAAGATGCATCATCCCAGTCGGTGACGGGGCGATGCGTGTACGAATCTCTTTCATAGTAATTTGACCTCAAAAACTCAACGGTGGCTTTTGGCTAGAAAACCCAACAAAGCCGAAGTGACGCGGATTTTAGCGCAGTGCGCTGTGAAATCCTTAGAAAAAACGCCTTCGGAAAAGAAATCAAACTTTTCCGAAGGCGAAGTTTTTGTCTTAAGTGAATTAACGACGAATCAATGTATTGAGTAGCCCACGTAAGAAGGAGCCACCGACTTTCTTAATTTCGCGCGTGGCCGCACTGCGAGCCGCGTTTTTTGCTGCTCCCACGAGAATGCTTGTGGCAATGCCTTCAATGCTTGAAGCTCTTTCTCGCTTTTCTTGGCGAGCACGGCGCTCGTCTTCTCGGGCTTGCGCGGCAGCGAGTTTCGCCTCTTCTTGGCGCCTCTTGGTCTCTTCTTTTTCGCGGGCAAGTGCCTCTTGAGCTTCTCTATCCTTTGT
>CAVCTI010000201.1:0-2311 GCA_963604755.1 Duodenibacillus sp.
GACTTGTTCACTACGAGCTCCTTCGTTTACTAAGCGAGACTTCGCTTGCGCCGCTTCACTTTGCGCTTTGACTTGCCCGAGCTTGGCGTTAATTTCAGGCGTTGCGATTTCTAAGAGAACATCATCGGCTTTCACCGTATCGCCTTCTTTAACAAAAACCTTATCGATACGACCTGAAATCTTTGCTGAGACGTTAATCACACGCGCTTCCATTTGCCCTTGAAAGGGAGGTAACGTCGGGTGCGAAGCCATCCAAAGCCCATAAAGCACAAAGGCAATGGCGATAAAAAGAACAGCCCAAAGGATTTTTTTAATGCGAGGCGTCAAACTCATAATTAATTCTCAACGAAATTATCTTTGCGAGCCAAGGAGGCTAAAAACTCATCGGGACTTCCGCAAACGGCATTTAAACTAGCCCAAGAAACAACGAATTGATAAGCGGAAACACGGCGTGCGATTTCCGCACCTAAAAGTTGTGTACGCGCTTCATTTAATTCGGTTGCTGTGCACAATCCCTCTTCGAAGGTACGTTTGCGAAGTCGAAGGTTTTCTCGCGCTGTCTCAAGAGTTGAAAGCGTTAGTTGATACTGATCTTGCGTTTGTAGCGTTCTCAAATACGCTGTTTCAACGGCTTGCTCAATCTGGTTTTGCGCTTCTTGAATCCCGGAAGTCGCTTTATTCACAAGAGCTCGGGCCGCAGCCATACTTTCGCTTCTATCTTTATTGTCCCAAAGTGTAATCTTGACACCGATTCCCGCAACCCAATCGGGCTCAGTCATCGAGAGATAGTGCTTAATTGCATTGCCTTGCGCAAAGGCGTAGACCTGAGGCGCCCATGCGGCTTTCGCGGCCTTTAACCCGGCTTCAGCTTGAGTGCGTTTCGCTCGTACGGCTCGAAGAACGGGGTTACCAATCGCGGCCTTCGTTTGCCACTGTTGAATTGTCCCGATGGGACCTGCGATTACAAAGAGGGGAGTCGCGAGTTTTCCAAGCGAATCTTCTCTTAAGAGGCGTTTAAGTTCGCCTTCAGCGATACGCGTGTCGGTTTCACTGGCGATAAGTTCTCGGGCTGCTTTATCACGATTTACGCCTACGGCCATGTTTTCTAAGCGGCTAATTGACCCTAATTCAGTTAACCGTTTAGCGCGATGCACTTCATCGTCTTGTTGACTGAGCATAGAGCGCCTGAGGTTTTCCACGGATCTCGCTAACTGAACGCCGAAATACTTTTGCGCAAGAGTTACATCAAGCTGGTTGCGTGTAGCGCTTTCATCCTCTAAAGCTTCCGATGCTGCTGCTTGCGCGGCAGCAATCTTGGCACTAATGGCACCTCCCGTGTAAATCGGTAGTTCAACACTTCCGATTAAACGAGGTCCATACAAATCCTGAGAAAAGGTCAAGGGAACCGATAAAGAGCCAAGCGCTCCTAGAGGGATTTGCTTTGTGCCTAGATCAACGTCTTTTTGCCCCCAGAGGTGACGAAACTCTGCTGTAACTTTAGGACCATGTAGGCTTTTAAAACTTTCTGCTTCGTGCTCACGATGCGCTCTTTCAGAAGCACTCATCTTCACGGTGTCACTTCTCTCGTGCGCAAGGGCTCTCGCTTCTGAAAAATCAAGCATCGCAACTTGCGCAAAACTTGTAGCAGAAACTAAAGAAAGAAGGGCAGAAAAAGCAATCAACTTTCGATTAAACATTGGTGTTTTAAATCTCGTAAGAATTTCTCGAAATTCTATCGAAAGCGATAGCATCTGAGGGAAAGAAAAGATTAGGAAAAGTTAAGGGAAAAATAAGGCTTGCGACTAAGTTGACGAAATATTTTGACCGCTGTAAAGTACGCTCGCAAGCCACGAACAAGGGGGTAATCCCCTGTCCGTGAAGATTAGCTAATATCTAGCGTCGTCTTTTCTTGCGAAAATCAACGAAGACTTTGAGCGTGATGCAGATACAAATTGCCACAGGCAAAAGTTCCACATCCAGCGAAAAGTTCGCTAATATTTCGGAAGAGAGAAATGTTATCGAGATTGTCATTTCCTCATCCTTCGAAACCCAAGTTAGCCGCTTGGGTTTCTTTATTAGTGCTTTCTAGAAAACACCAACTATCCACGTGCCCACGTAAATTCGTTATAGGCGGGCCCGTTGTGGGCCAGTGGACAAGGACGGGGTTGAACAATCCCACACATATCTCACGTCGCGCTTGCGAACGAAGTGAGTATACCTAGTTCTCTTTTTTACTCAGAGGTTTTCACGATTAACTAGGGCGTACGCCTCCTCAGACGCGTCTTTGATTTTAAATTTCTGAAAAATTCCC
>CAVCTI010000202.1:0-7926 GCA_963604755.1 Duodenibacillus sp.
CCACTGTAAAGAGCCATCGCCGCGCCCTGCGAGAAGCCGCCCAAAAAAATCGTTTCAGCCGGTGTCCCTTGGCTTACGATTTGATTGATGATTTGAGAAATTTTGAGATGCATGCTCTTAAGGCCTTGGAGGTCTTCAGGCTCTTCACCAATGCGTGTTAAGACGTCATACCACGCTGTTGTTGTGGCTCCCGCTTGTACGGTAATTGCAAGTTGCGGGGCACGAGGAAGAATAAAGCGCGATTCGGGGCCTCCGAAATCAACAATCTCTTTTGCGAAAGGGGCGAAGTCTTCGGCTTGTGTACCCATGCCGTGAAGCCACACGATTGTACATTCTGGGGTGCGACCGCTCTCAGGCTCTTTTACTAACACGTCAAGCGTTGCAAAGGGGTGTTTATTGGTGTCAGAAACGAGTCTTACACCCCGCTGCACTGAGCGACGCGCAATGGCATCAGCACTCATTCGTTGATTGACAGTTTGACCAAATGCAGTTGGATTTAAATGGCCGATTTCAGGCTTCAAACTCGCATGTGCTTCGCGAGCGGCAGCCATAGCTTGTGAATACGTGGGGTAACGAGGCGGGTGAGACGCCGCATGAATTGTTGGTTCGGGTGTCTCGACCTTAACTTCAGTTTCGGTGCTTTGAATATTACTCGCAAACTCGTCATCGACTAGGTCGCGCAACGCAATTGCAGGCCCTCCGATTTGCTCAAGATAATCGCAAAGGCAATCAAAGACACCTGCTTCGTGCATCGAACTTTTCTCAGGCGTCACACCACGCAAGACATCAGGGATGTCTGAGGCGTGCATCGGAAGATTGACAATGAGTGTGTCGTGATCGGGCGTCTCACGAAGCGCAGCAATCTGGCGCGAGAGCATCGCAGCTGGGTTCTTTAAAGATTGAATGCGCCGCATTTGCTCGGCAATCCCTGGCAACTCATAGGTTGCCACAAGACGCGTTGCTTGAGGGACGATGTCTGCTTTGGATAGCCCCGTGGCTCCTGCTGTGAAAATAACATCGCAATGCGTTTTGTCCGACAACTCGCGCAAAGTGTCTTCAACGCTATAAAGTTCATTGATCACTGGGCGTGCAATGATGCGAATCGGGCTTGTGAAAGACGCTCTGCAGCAAGTTTCCACAGCGCCCATGACGCGGGCCGACTGTTCGGGAGTTTCAGCCACTCCAACGATACCAATTAAGAGTTCATCAAGGCAACGACGTTCGGTTTGCATCTTGCGTCCTTATAAGTCAGAGTTTCCTTCGTCTTTTGCGAGAAGGTTAAGTGTGGGTAAGAAAAGAGCGTAAAGAAGCCTGTAGAGCTCTCGAGCGCTCTTTGGGGGCTTAGCTAGGCTCGCTTCTTTTCTAGCGGCACGCACCAATTGACGCAATTTCTGCACGTCAACATCGGGGTACTTTTCCACGAATTCTGTGAGAGCCGCATCGGTTGCAATCATCGCATCTCGCGCCTTCTCGGCGCGGTGTTGGGCCGCGACTGCAGCTTTGCTTTTACTTGTGGCGCGGTCGATGGCTTCTCTTACACTTGCCGCATCCATGGCGCGCATCAGTTTTCCAATTAGTTGCAACTGACGGCGCCTTGCGCCAAAGCTTTTCATCTTCGATAAATCATCGATCGCTTCAGAAAGGTGCTCAGGGAGCTCAATTTGGCTACGCTGTTCACTTGAAAGCTCGCTTAACTCTTTACCAAGAGCCTGAAGCGCTTCGGCATCGCGTTTTTTTTGAGATTTCGACGGACCATCGTAAAGGCTCTCAGTCTCTTCGTCGATTGCCTCGTGCGTGTTGTAGAACTGTTTTTTCATGCTCCGCATCATAAACAAGTTTTCGTGAATTCTCTGTAGTTCTCTCGTGTAGGAAAGTCGTGTTTTTCATCCTTAAATGACGCGGGAAAACACCTCTGAAAACTTTTCTAACAATTCCTATCGCTCTGAAAGAAAAACCTTCGTATCTGAAATGAAGAAAATCGATTATCTGCGATAAACTCCAAAATCAGAATTTAGGGTGCAAAGTCCTCTAAATTCTCCCTTAACGATTTACAAGGCAGTTACTCTTATGAAACGCGTTGCTTTGCTGATTCTTACGAACGTTGCCATCATTTTTATGTTGGGCATTGTTCTCAACATTGTGAGCCTTCTCACCGGGGTGAACTTCGGCCAAATGGTCGGCTCTGACCTCGATGTGACAGCTCTTTTTGTGTTCTCTTTGGTCATTGGTTTTACGGGGGCGATTATTTCGCTACTGATGAGTAAGACCTCGGCGAAGATGAGCATGGGCGTGCAGTTAATCAACACAGAAAACCCCGCGCCAGGATTGGAGAGTTGGCTTGTTGCCACGGTGCGTTCTCACGCAGAAAAAGTGGGCGTGGCAATGCCTGAGGTGGGAATCTACGAAGGCGAGCCCAATGCTTTTGCTACAGGCGCCTTTAAAAATAGCGCTTTGGTTGCGGTATCCACTGGCCTCTTACGCTTAATGAGCAAAAAGGAAGTTGAGGCGGTTCTTGCCCACGAAATGACGCACGTCAGCAATGGCGATATGGTCACATTAACCCTCATTCAGGGTGTTGTGAATACCTTCGTTGTCTTTATTAGCCGCATTGTGGGTTGGGTAATCGATAGGAACGTATTGCGTAACGAAGATGATCGCCCTGGCATGGGCTATTTTATTACTTCGATGGTCATGGACATTGTCTTAGGGATCTTAGCGGGTATGGTGGTCGCTGCCTTTAGTCGCTATCGAGAATATCGGGCTGATGCTGGCGCTAAACAAATCATGGGTAGTGCAGAACCGATGATTGAAGCGTTGCAGCGCTTAGGAACGATGAAGCCAGCAGAACTTCCTGCCTCGATGAAAGGCTTGGGTGTTTCCGGTGGCATCGGTTCGCTCTTTGCCTCTCACCCCTCGATTGAAGACCGTATTAAGGCGCTTCGCGAAGACTAGTTCTTCTCTTTTAAGATTACTGCTCGGCCGCTCTCATCTGTTTCGTAGGAGCGGCCTTTTAATGCCTCAAATAAAGACGTGGCACGTTCACGGTCGACGTGTAGCCTTGAGCGAATCGATTGGATGCTTGCCTCTCGATCAAAAATAAGAGCCTGCGAGGCTTTCAGTATTAGAGGATCTTCAATCGAGCGAGGAACTTGCCCTGTATCGTGAAAAATCGATTGCATTGCGGGAGCGAGGCTTAAGACAAAGTCTTCTGTGGTGTTTTTCCCTGGGATGGGAAGAGCCACTGTCGTGAGGTTTTCCCAGCGTTGGGAGTAGGCACCAAGCCTCTTATCTGTAAGACGCCTTCCAGCGTCTTGTGGGGCGCCTGCCGTTGAAAAGAAGGCCCCTTTTGCGGCATTCATCGCGTCCCAAAGGTAGCACGACAAAAAGATTACAAGGCGCGGTTTGCGTTTAGCCAGGATGGCGTTCAAATCAAAAGCGCTTTCTGCAATGCGAGGAACTAACTGTGGACCATGGGCTTTCTCTGGGAGTTTTTCAGGCCAAATGGCTACCGAGAAACTTCTCTCAAAAGCGCCTTCTGTGCCTGAAGTTCGTGCTAGCGGCATTCCCCAAAGCGTAAACCAGTCGCAAAAAGAAGAAAGTGTCTTACCCAAAAGAAGGGTTCTATCGGAAAGAAAACTCCGAGGGCCGGATCCTGTGCGCTCAGCAAAGCCTGGCATTAAAACGACAAGGATGCCGTTTTCTTTATTTTCTTTCGTTGTGAGGATGTCAGGGATAAGCATGGTCTCTGGGACAGGATTTTTCTCTTAGTCGGATTCTAACCCGAGCCTTTTGGAGCGTTAAGTGCGGATTTCGTGAAAACTTACACGAAAAACGCACTTATTTCGTGCAAAAACACACGAAAACCGCATTTAAGTTAATTTTCTTTGTTAAAACAAAGCTCTTTTAGTAGGAAACGTTGTCATAGTGAGTCCTGATGCGGCTTCAGGGGCCTTAGCACGAAAAAAAGGCACACCGCTTAAAAGCCAATGTGCCATTAGGATCAAGGAGCAAATGAAACGAAAATTATTCTTTAGAGTCCTCTTGATCTTTCCCGAAGATTTCGTCAGTGACCTCTGTCCAAGGGCCTTCTACTTTTAATGGGTCGAGCTCATTGCATAAGGCCTCATAAAAGACTTCGGAGAGTTTTTCCCAGGAATCTTTAAAGCACCGGAAAATTCGCGGATGCGGATCGAAATAGTCTTCTTTAAAGCCAAACTCAACGAGGTAGCTCTTTTGATCAAAGCGCACACATTGTAGGAATGGTTCGCGAGGACCGTCTTCGTCGATATTGACGACGATGTGTTCGTTAGCCATATCGCGAAGCGCTGCGAATTCATCCTTGAGCTCAATTTCGAACGCTTCTTTTGTCATCGGAAGGGTGACATCCATATGAATCGAACGACCAGTGCCATCGACAGAGACTCGCTTTTCGTAACGAGAAACCACTTTCTTTTTTGCTGCCATAACTATCCCCCTTTTTAAGTCGTTTTTGGTGTGAAAAATCTTTCCTCTCACATACCGAATTATACCGTTTAACGCTTTGTTTCTAAAGAAAAAGTTACCCAGAGAGGTCTCTATTTTTCCTTTGATAACAGGCCTTGCAAAAAGAAATATTTTGGGATCGGTTTCGCCTGTTTTCGACCTCAAAAAAGAGGGCTTGCCACGAGTAAATCATACAAAAAATCGGCCCTCAAAAAAGAGGGCCGAGAGAGAAAACGCAATTGTCGAAATTACTCTTGCGGTAACTTCGCTAACTGTCCTGTGAGTTTCTCAAGAAGCGCTTGAGAATCTGCTAAGCGTTTCTTTTCTTGATCGACAACTGCAGCAGGCGCCCGTTCCACGAACGATGCGTTCGATAACTTCTTGTTGTAGCGTTCGATATCGCCCTTGACGCGTTCGATTTCTTTTGTAAGACGCGCGCGTTCAGCCGCGACATCAATCTCAACTTTGAGCATTAACTTAAAGTCATCGACAATGGCCACAGGCGCAATGGAGCCTTTATTGAGCGCTGAGATATCGTCAACAACAAGCACGTCGCTTGTGCGAGCAAGCGTCTTTAAGTAACCCGTGACAGAAGCGATTGTTGCTTTGTCGCCCTCGATGGCTAGCGGCAAACGAAGGCCAGGAGCCAAGTTCATCTCAGTGCGAAGACCACGCACAGCTTCAATCATCTTCTTTGTGAGAGCAATCTCAGCATCGACCTTTTCATCGCGCTTAAAGTCGCCTGCCTTCGGGTATTCCTGAATCATGACGCTTGTTTCATCGGCCTCGCCTCTCTTAGCTGCGCAAAGAGAAACCTTCTGCCAGAGTTCTTCTGTGATAAAGGGAATCACGGGGTGCGCTAAGCGTAACGTCGCTTCTAAGACAGTTGCGAGCGTGTGGCGTGTGGCGCGAGCCGCTGCTTCATCGACGCCTGCTAATTGGACCTTGGAAAGTTCCAAATACCAATCGCAGAATTCATTCCACACAAAGCTATAGATTGCGTTAGCAACGTTATCTAAGCGGTACTCGGCAAAGCCTGCGTTCACAGCCTCTAGCGTGCGATCGAATTCGCCCATAATCCAGCGGTCAGCCGCTGAGAACTTCATCGGTTTACCCGCATCAGCTCCAACGCCGCAGTCCTTTCCTTCGATATTCATCAAGGTAAAGCGCGTCGCGTTCCAAAGCTTATTGCAGAAGTTGCGATACCCTTCGCAGCGACGCAGATCAAAGTTTACGTTGCGACCCAATGTGGCATAGGCTGCCATCGTAAAGCGTAGAGCGTCCGCGCCGTGGCACGCGATGCCATTGGGGTAGTTCTTACGTAACTTCTTTTCGACCATCGGAGCCTTCTCAGGCTGACGAAGGCCGTGGGTGTTTTTCTTTACGAGTCCTTCGATATCGATACCCGTGATGATGTCTAAGGGATCGAGCGTATTGCCTTCGCTCTTACTCATCTTTTTGCCTTCTGCGTCGCGCACAAGGCCGTGGATATACACGTTCTTAAAGGGCACACGATTTGTGAAGTGCTTTGTCATCATAATCATGCGGGCAACCCAGAAGAAGATGATGTCGTAGCCTGTGACAAGAACTGTGCTCGGAAGGTATAGGTCGTAAACGATTTTCTCGTCGCCTTCTGGATTTGGCCACCCGATAGTGGAGAAGGGAACGAGAGCTGAGCTAAACCACGTGTCAAGCACATCTTCGTCACGAGTTAGTTTCACACCGGCCCCGGCTTTTTCTTGGGCTTCAGTTTCATTGTGTGCAACGTAGACATTTCCTTTTTCGTCGTACCACGCCGGAATCTGATGGCCCCACCAAAGCTGACGCGAGATGCACCAGTCTTGAATGTTCTCAAGCCACTGACGATAAACACCCCGCCACTCTTTGGGGAAGATGTTCACTTCACCAGAAGTCACCGCTTCAAGCCCCACTTCTGCAATCGATTTTCCTGGAGCGAATGTTCCTTCGGGAGCCGGTTTACTCATGGCCATGTACCACTGCTCTGAGAGCATCGGTTCGACAATTTCTCCTGTGCGTGTCACGCGCGGAACCATGTGTTTAATCTCTCGGGTATCGACTAAGAAGCCCGCGGCCTTGAGGTCTTCGACCCAAGCCTTGCGGCACTCGGGGCAGGTCATGCCACGGTACTTCTCGGGAACGTTCTCGTTCATACGGGCGTCTTTGGTGAGAATGTTGATCATCTCAAGGTTATGACGCTGTCCGATAGCAAAGTCGTTAAAGTCGTGACCAGGAGTGACTTTCATCACGCCTGTCCCGAATTCTTTATCAATGTAGGCGTCTCCCACGACAGGTAAGAGCCGATCCATGAGAGGGGCCTTAAAGCGCTTACCGATTAAGTGCTTAAAGCGGTCATCTTCAGGATTCACAGCAAGAGCCGTATCGCCGAACATCGTTTCAGGACGCGTTGTTTCAATAAAGACTTCGTCAGCACCGTCTTCAGACACGTAGCGAATCTTCCACATGTGACCGATGGCTTCTTCGTTTTCCACTTCAAGGTCGCTTACGGCGCTTTGTAATTTCGAGTCCCAATTCACGAGGCGCTTTCCGCGATAGATAAGGCCTTCTTCATAAAGGCGAACGAATGTTTCTGTGACGACTTTGTTTAATTCGCCGTCCATCGTAAAGTACAAGCGGTCCCAATCAAGAGAGTCGCCTAAGCGACGCATCTGATTCAAAATCGTGCCACCTGAATACTTTTGCCACTCCCAGACTTTCTCCAGAAACTTGTCGCGCCCGAGTTCGCGCTTATCGAGGCCTTGTTCCTGCAGTTGACGCTCAACAATAATTTGCGTTGCAATACCCGCGTGGTCAGTGCCAGGAAGCCAAAGGGTGTTGAATCCTTTCATGCGGTAGTAGCGCGTTAAGGAATCCATCACCGAGTGGTTAAAGGCATGTCCCATATGCAAGATGCCCGTAATGTTGGGCGGGGGCAATTGAATGGAAAAGCTCGGCTTCTTCGGGTCTTTTCCAGCGGCAAAGTAACCGCGTTTTTCCCAAATGGGATACCACTTGGCCTCAATATCTGAAGGCTCAAAACTCTTAGCGAGATCTTCTTTAGTCTGACTCATAGTTTTTCTACTTGAAATGGGTACTTGAAATTCGATGAATTTTAAGACAAGCGCCTTTAGATTGTGTTTTCAAAATAGGGAGTTAAGCCTAGATGAAACTCGCAAAACGCCTCTTTTTGTTGTTTTCGTGCGAAAAGGGAAGGGGACAAGGTAAGAGGCTGTGGAAATTTCAAAAAAAAGTCAAAGGGAAGTCTCGAGGAAAACTGAAACCGATCAAACTCGGAAAAACTTCGGCACAATGCATTTTATGAGTAACAAGACGCTGCCTTTTCCTTACGAAGATATTGTCAATTGCAAGCGACCGACTTTCCCGCACAGAAAGTCGATGCCGCTACGAGATCGCGCGGCGCAGTTT
>CAVCTI010000203.1:0-2111 GCA_963604755.1 Duodenibacillus sp.
GCTTGGCTCCAGCTGCGGCGTAGTCCGTTAGGCGTTCAACGGCATCATCTCCGTAATCGGTTGAAGCACCGTATTCACCTTGACGCAGACGAACAACGCGACCTTCTAATAAATCAATCGCAGGAATAATCATATTGCTACTCCTAAGAAGTTCGCGATGAGTTTGGCACCAGCTTTCCCAGAGCGTTCTGGGTGAAATTGAACCCCTGCGAAATTCCCGCTACCGACAGCCGCACTGAACGCTTCGCCATACTCGGTTCTCGCTAATGTTAAAGCGCAACTTGGAATGGCAAAACTATGCACAAAATAGAACCACTCTCCATCGGAAATTCCTGCAAATAAAATCTTTGCAAGCTCTTTTGATCTATCGGGAGTGACGCGATTCCATCCCATGTGCGGAAGGGGCAAGTCGCCAGTTTTTAAAAGATGGACCTTCTCAGAAACAACACCTAAAAGGGGAACACCAGGAGACTCTTCGCTTTCGCTTGCAAGAAGCTGCTCTCCTAAGCAAATCCCTAGTACGGGTTGTGAAGCTTTGCGAATCACCTCGACCAAATTGCGACTTTGAACAGCTTCCATCGCAGCTCGGGCCGTACCGACTCCAGGTAGAAAAATCCGGTCAGCTGCGCGAATCTCAGTCTCTTTCGCAGAAATCACGGGCTCTACTCCTAGGCGTCGAATCGCAGAAGCTAGCGAATAAAAATTCGCGCACCCCGTATCGACAATCACTGCTCGCATTAGAGTACTCCCTTTGAACTCGGTAGATCTGTATCTTCCACGCGCGCCGCATCTCTTAGGCTACGAGCGAAAGCTTTAAAGAGGCTTTCTGCGATGTGGTGGTCGTTATCGCCCTTGGCTTCCAAGTGAAGAGTAACTGCCATCGTTGTCGCCAGTGCTCTAAAGAAGTGCTCGATCATGGCGGTTGTGAGGTCTCCTACTTTCTGGAACTTAAATTTTGCCTTGAATGTCAACCACGGACGCCCCGAGATATCCAAGGCGCATTTGGCACACGACTCATCCATCGGTAAGAAGTATCCAAAGCGGCGAATACCGCATTTATTCCCAAGCGCTTGTCTTAACGCTTCGCCTAAGGCTAAACCGACGTCTTCTACGGTGTGATGATCATCGACTTTTTGGTCGCCTTTAGCCTTGACGTTGAGGCGAATACCGCCGTGAACAGCGATTTGCTCTAGCATGTGATCGAAAAAGCCAACGCCCGTAGCAATCTTATTTTCCCCGCGACGGTCTAACCAGACTTTCACTGTAATGTAGGTTTCTTTTGTTTTGCGCGTGACTTCCCCATAGCGGTCAATGCTTGCTGGAGACCCGATAATGCGTCGTGCGACAATATCCCAAGATTCACCCTCGGGGCCGACACGCCACCCATCAATTCCCATGCGGCGGGCAAATTCCAAATCAGTTAACCGGTCGCCAATCATGCAGGAATGCGCTTTATCAAGCCGACCAGGTTTAAGCCACTCTTTGACGAGCCCAGTCTCTGGCTTACGGCACTTACAGTGGTCTTCAGGCATATGAGGGCACACCAAAATCTCATCAAGCCCCGCGCCAGAACTTGTCAATATTTGCTCCATTAGTCGCTCAGGACCCACGAAATCTTTTTTCGGAAATGAGGGAGTTCCTAAGCCATTTTGATTGGTCACTAGCACGAGCCGGAAGCCCGCGAGCTTTAATGCACGTAGCGCAGGAATGACCCCATCGACAAACTTCATCTTCTCAAAGGAGTCAATCTGAAAGTCTCTTGGCTCTTCAATGATTGTGCCATCGCGATCGACAAAGACAACTTTTTCTGGTTTCGTGCTCTTTTTCGTTTCTTTCATTATTTTCCCCTTCCTAATTCCGTTAATGCCGATAAAAGTCTCTCGTTTTCTTCAGCCGTCCCAACAGTAATACGCAAAGCGTCCGTAAGACCAGGTTGTGAAGTTTGTTCGCGAAGGATAATGCCACGGTTACGTAGCTTAAGATAGGTGCCATGCGCGTCAGCAAAACGAACAAGGATGAAGTTACCTAAGCCAAGCTCCACTTCTTTCACGCCTTCAATTTCTTTAAGAGCCATAGAAAGCGTCTCACGGCGATCGATCAGTGTCTTAACC
>CAVCTI010000204.1:0-2594 GCA_963604755.1 Duodenibacillus sp.
TCACACCATTGGGTTAGAGAACTATGTGAGTAAAGTCAAAGTTACCGATGCTCAAGCCAAAGCCTATTGGGATGCGCACCAAAAAGAATTTGAGTTGCCAGACGAGATCGATGTTGAATACGTCGTCCTTTCTCCGGCTCTCTTTCGAAATGTCGAACCCAAAGAAGATGAGATTCGCACGTTCTACGAACAAAACCAAAATCGCTTCAAGGTTGCAGAAACTCGCGACGCAAGCCACATCCTCATTAACTTTGAAAACGGGAAAGAGGCTGCAAAAACGAAGGTCGATGCGCTCTTAAAAGAAGTGAAAGCCAATCCGAAGCGCTTTGCAGAACTTGCGAAGAAAAATTCGCAAG
The DNA here is from genome assembly GCA_963604755.1 of Duodenibacillus sp. Classification (GTDB taxonomy): domain Bacteria; phylum Pseudomonadota; class Gammaproteobacteria; order Burkholderiales; family Burkholderiaceae_F; genus Duodenibacillus. The sequence continues at coordinate 357 of CAVCTI010000204.1, forward strand.
ATCCAGGGAGTGCCGCCTCGGGTGGCGAGCTCGGGTTCTTTGGTAAGGGCGTGATGGTTGCTCCCTTTGATAAGGCCGTTTTTGAAGGTAAGAAAGGCGATATTGTTGGACCCGTTGAAACCGACTTTGGTTACCACATCATTCGCATCAATGATATTAAGCCCGCACACGTCAAGAGCTTTAAAGAATGCCGCGACGAAATCGTTGAGCTTTATAAAGAGCAAGAAGCCCAAAAGAAGTTTGCCGAAGAAGCCGAGACCTTCACCAATATCGTCTACGAGCAAAGTGATTCGTTGCAGGGCGTGATCGATAAGTACAAGCTTAATCCCGTGACACTCAATGACGTTGTCGCAACAGGCGTCACTCTCCCAGGCCACAAGCATTTTTTGAATGCCAACGTTCTTGAAGCGCTTTTCTCCGATGAGTGCTTAAAAGAAAAACGCAATACGCAAGCAATTGAAGTCGCATCCAACACACTTGTCTCTGCTCGCGTGACGAAATACCGTCCAAGCCACATTGAGGCTTTTGATAACTGCAAAGAACGTATCAAGAATACGCTCATTACGGAGCGCGCCTTAAATCTTGCAAGCGAAGACGGTGCTAAGGTTCTTGCTGACCTTAATGCCGCGAAAAAGACCACCGTGAAATTCGATGAAGACGCAACGATTTCTCGCGCTCGTCCTGGAATGTATCCGTATGAACTCATTACGGCTGTGATGCGAGTTCCTGCTGAAAAACTTCCCACCTACATTGGCGTAAAAGGGACCGATGGCTACATGATTGTCCACATTGTGAAAAACGATGTGAAGCCGATTGAAAAAGACCGTCTTACGTCGGGCCGTGAAGAGATTGCTCTGATGTTAGGTCGCGCCGATGAATCGAGCTATTACGCTGCGATGCGCGCTAAGCACGATGCGAAGGTTGTAAATAAAGAGTTCCTCTTTGAAGAAAAGAAAGAAGAGTAAAAGCGCTCTTTTGCGGTAAGTTTCATGGGACAAAAGGAAGCTGTTCTTCACAAATGGCCCATACAGAGCGCTTTAACTTTGAGAAAGGCGCAGCATCCTTTGATCTTGGAGCGCACTTTGGAGTGGGCTATCGCGGAAGATTTGCTTTTGGCGCGATCGGATTCAAGTACCGCTTCTAAGTAAGACAAACAAGGCGCAGGGGAGAACCTCTTGCGCCTTATCGAAAATTCTTCTTTCAGATTCTCTTCGAGTGGTAAATCTTGGTGAGCTCAGCCTGAAGCACGGGTTCGTGCAATCATTCTTTGTGAAACTTCTTGAAGATTTCATCGGGCAATTGCGCGAGAATAATCGCAAAGCTCATTAAGACGCAACCACCAATCTCTCTTAATGTGAGTGCTTGATTAAGAAGTACCCATCCAGCTAAGACACCGATAACGGACTCTAAACTCATAATAAGGCTTGCGACCGTTGGGTTTAAGTCCCGTTGTCCAATAATCTGCAAGGTGTAAGCCACAGCGCTACTTAGGATGCCCGCGTAAAGGATGGGGATAGCGCCTGCAACGATGTTTTCGAGGCGAACGGTTTCAAAAATAAGGGCACCCGTTGAGGCAACAATCGAGCAAAATAAAAACTGAATGCAACTCATGCGGATTGCGTCGAGCCCATAGGAGACGCGATCGATTGTCAAAATGTGAGCAGCAAAGCACACGGCGCCACAAAGCATAATCGCATCGCCAAACTCAATGGTGAAACTTGTTTCTGTGACGCAAAGGAAAAAGAGTCCAACGAGAGCAAAGGGCACCGCGCAAATCGCAAGCGCCGTGTTTTTTTTTCCAAAGAGAATGGCGCCAATCGGGACAAAGGTAATGTAGAGGCTCGAAATAAAGCTTGCTTTTCCTACTGTGGTCCAAAGGAGGCCAAATTGCTGAAAAAGGGTACCAGAAACAAGAAAGAAACCACAGGCAATGCCTGCAAACCAGAGTTTCTTATCTTTCCAGCGACTTAAAAGGGAGGTTTTTTGATGGCCGCCTTTACTTGGTTCAAAGCGATCGAAAAGACCAGCTAAGAAAAAAAGCGTGATAAACGCCAAAATCGAACGCGAAGCCGTAAATGTAAGGGGCCCTACATAGTTATTGCCCACCGATTGCGCAACAAAGGCTAGCCCCCAAATGGTCGCTGTAATCACCAAAAACATCGACCGAATAAATTGGATTCGCATAGGTGAAAAAAGCGGCGCCTTATTTAGTAAAGCGCCGCTCTTAAGTTGGGTTAG
>CAVCTI010000205.1:0-7585 GCA_963604755.1 Duodenibacillus sp.
AAGGTTCTCAGAAAACCCGCGACTTCTGTCGTTGGGACGAATGAGAACATTAAACCTATGCAGCCACAAGTTTGTCTAGTAAACTAGGGAAACATTCCTGTAATTGTAAAGAGTTTCTCTGTGCCCCAACTCATGCGACTTGGCTACAAATACCGTCTGAGACCCAACGGCTCTCAGAGACGTGCGATGTCCTGCTTTGCAGGATGCTGTCGCTACGCATGGAATGCTGTCTTAGCAGAGAATATCGCTGACTACGAGGAATACAAAGACGATTTGGAACTGCGTCAGGTTCGGGGCGAAGCATCAAGCCTTGAAGAAGCCAAAGCAATGACAGCAAGGCCAAAGCCAATCAACTCCTTTACCTTTAACTATGCGGTTGGAAACCTGAAGAAAAAAGCAGGAAACGAATTTCTATTAGCTTGCCCCGCTCAGGCTCTTCAGATGAAGATGGGAGACCTCTACGAAACATTCAAACGTTTCTTTGAAGGAAAGAGTGACTCCTTTACCTATCCGCAACACTTCAAGATTGACGAAGCCAATAGCCGTGTCTACTTACCAAAGATTGGTTGGATGCGTTACCGCTTGAGTCGTGAGATCGTTGGTAAGCCTAAGAATGTGACGGTGAACCTCGAATGCGGTGACTGGTATGTGAGTGTTCAAACGGAATTTGACCTTGCCGAGCCGTTACCCATTGAGAGAGCACTTCTAACAGCGTGTGGCATTGATATGGGCGTGGCTCGCTTTGCCACATTAAGTGATGGCACGGCTTTTCCTAGTCTCAATGAGAAACTACCCAAGATTGAACACAGAATCAAAATCACGCAGAAAAGCCTAAGTCGCAAGTTTCAGAAGGATAAGAAGCAATCAAACAACTACAAGAAAACAGCAAAGAAACTATCTCGTCTCCATAAGAGAAAAGCCGATATACGCAAGGACTATTTGCACAAGCTCTCCACAGTAATCATCAAAAACCACGATGTGGTCTGCGTTGAGGATTTGCGAATTATGAATATGACGAAATCGGCTCGCGGAACTGTTGAGAATCCTGGAAATCACGTCAAAGCGAAATCAGGACTTAACCGTTCCATTCTCAATCAGGGATGGAAAGATTTCTTTCAGATGCTTGAGTACAAACTCAAGGTAAAAGGCGGGAATCTTGTCAGAGTTTCGCCAAGGAACACCAGTCGAACCTGCCCTGTGTGCGGTCTTATCTCAGAAGAGAATCGCCAAACACAAGCGAAGTTCTGCTGTGTGCATTGTGGATATTCAGCAAACGCCGACTATGTAGGCGCAATGAATATAAAAAGGGCAGGACTTGGCCCGGTTCGCCTGTGCCGAGCAAGCGCGAAACTGCCTTGCAAGTGAACCTCGAGGGAGGTCAGCAGCAGGAACCCACAGAAGGGAGTGCTAAGCATGTTGCCTAGTCACACCAGTAGGAATCCTTTGACTTTAGTCATGGGAGGATGTCAAGGCATTTTCACGAGGAAAACGCCCCAATTTTTTTTGCTAATGTTCCTCGCCCAAAAGAGCTAGGAGAGAAAGAAAAACCGCTTCCAATTTTTGTTAAGGAAGCGGTTAAAGAAAGGCGGTCAAAAGAAAAAACGACTACTTCATCCAAGGCGCTTTTTCTTCGCAAAGCGATGCATCTGTGGCAGTAAAGCCTTTTAGGCTATCTTTGGCGCACTGAATGCAGATATAGGTCATTTCTGAATCGAGCGCAGCGCGAAGGGCGCGGCGTCCTTCTGGGGCAATGAAAAACCAATCGCCAGCGGTAATTTCGCTTACCGTCCCATCCAAATAGAGTTCTCCTTTTCCGCTAAGAACGCCATAAAGCTCTTCGTTATCGGTGTGCTTGTGAACAAAGGGGACACCAAAGCCAGCACCAGCAACATTAATCGAGACTTCCGCGCCAGTGAGTCCCAACGCGTCATGAAGCTCAGTGCGAGCTGCTTTGGAATCAACATGAATCATTTTGAAGTTGGACATCTGTTTTCTCCGTAAAACGTTCGTAGACGAACACAAGAATGATGAAAAAGGGAGAATCGCTCTCCCCGTCGGTTGTCGCCATAATAGTTCGTATACGAACGAATATCAAATCGCCTCAATTGCGGCAAAACTAGGTAGCCCCATCCTTTTTAAAATTTTCGAGAGCTTTTGCGAGGTATTCTTCAAAGGTTGAGAGCTCTTTTTGTGTAAATCCGTCGCTTACTGTGGTTTCAAGCTCCTGAGAGATACGAGCGAATTTGGGCTTTAGTTCACGCCCTTTTTCTGTTAAGAAAATTCGAAGAGCCCGAGAGTCGTCTTGGTTTCCTTCCTTTTTGAGGTAGCCTAGCTTTTCGAGTCTTCGAACCATCACGGAGACGGTCGACTTGCTTCGCCCTGAGCGGCGCGCCAGTTCACTTAAATTAAGGCCATCTTCCGTAAAGAGACACTCGAAAACATCACCATGGCAGGGCTCGATATCCGTTAAGTGCTCTTTCTCGAGAGAAGAAACTAGGTAGTCATGAGAAGCGGCGTGAAACTTCGCCGCAAGGCTAACGATTTGGCTAAATTTTTCCATAGGAGTTCAATTTTCGTTCGTAGACGAATGAATTATAGGAAATTGCAGGCCAAAAGAAAGCTGTCGTGTTTGTAGGATAATGCGTTCCTCAAAGAAGAAAGGATTTTTTATGAAGACACTTTGCCAGATTCGCTTTGCTACGCGAGAGGATGTTCCAACAATTTTGGGCTTCATTCAGGAACTCGCGCGGTATGAGAAACTTGAAAACGAAGTTGTTGCCACAGAAGAACTCTTAGCCGAATGGTTGTTTGATAAGAAAAAGGCAGAAGTGCTCCTCGTTTCTGATGAAACGCGGCCAGTAGGCTATGCGCTTTTCTTTCACAACTTTTCGACATTCTTGGGTCGCGCTGGCATTTATCTAGAAGATCTCTATGTGCTTTGTGACGAACGCGGTAAAGGTTACGGCAAAGCGCTCTTACGGCACTTAGCGCAGATTGCCGTTGAACGCGGATGCGGTCGTTTGGAGTGGTCGTGCCTAGATTGGAATAAGCCAAGCTTAGATTTTTACGCAAGCCTTGGTGCCAAAAAGATGACAGGGTGGACCGTGCATCGCCTAACTGGGGATGACCTCTCCAACTTTGCCTCTAGGAAATAATTTAAATCCTCAAAAAATCAAAAGCCCTGTGCGATTTTGGCAGGGCTTTGGCGTCTTAAAGAGCCTTAGTCGTCAAAGGTTGGCGTTTCAACTCCCAAGACCTTGTGCAATTTCGGGCTCGTTGTCGTGTACTGCAAATAGGTCTTCTTTTCTGGGAAGACGTATTTACTTGCGCCAAAGGCAGCAAGCGCGCACTCATGAAAGCCCGAGAGGATGAGTTTTTTCTTTCCTGGATAAATGTTGCAGTCGCCCACAGCGAAAATCCCTGGAATCGACGTTTCAAACTTTTCTGTGTCAACGGCAATTTGCTTATGGTCTAGTTCTAAGCCCCAATTGGCAATGGGACCAATTTTGGGCTGCAAACCGAAGAAAACGAGGAGGTGATCAAGCGGCATGCGGCGCGTTACACCGTCTAATCCTGTCACTTGGATTTCGGTTAACTTTTCGCCTTTTTCTTCAAAGCCTGTGACCTGTCCAATCTCAAACTGCATTTCCCAGTTTTCACAGAGTTCGCGCATCTTCGCAACCGACGCATCATCGGCTCTAAAGCCATCGCGCCTGTGAACGAGAACGACGCTTTCGGCTTTACCCACAAGATTTAATGTCCAGTCTAGAGCCGAGTTTCCGCCGCCACAGATGACGATATTTTTCCCTGCGAAGATTTCGGGGTCTCTTACGCGATAGTGAAGTTGTTTGCCTTCGAACTTTTCAATCCCAGGAACACGTAAGGGGCGTGGCTGAAAGGCACCAACGCCAGAGGCGATGATGACAACTTTGCAAAGAAACTGCGTTCCCTTATTTGTCTTCACGTCAAAGCGACCGTCTTCGCGCCGAGTGACATCGGTCACTTCTTCTTTTAAGTGAAAGACGGGTTTAAAGGGGTGAATTTGCTTTAACAAATTTTCCGTTAACTCATAGCTTGAGTAAACGGGGACAGCCGGAATGTCGTAAATGGGCTTCGTTGGGTAAAGCTCCATACACTGCCCGCCCACGTTTCTTAGTGAATCAACAACGTGCGCTTTAATCTCTAAGAGTCCAAGTTCAAAAACCTGAAAAAGTCCCACGGGACCTGCGCCAACAATCACAGCGTCGGTTTCGATCACTTCATCGGTTGGTTGTGCAATCGTCAAATAATCTTCAATAGCCATTGTTTTTAACCTATCTTTTTTTGTGGGCGCAATTTTCGCACACAAAGGAGGCGAAATCATTAAGCGTTAGACGCAATTTGCTTTAAGACGGGAGAACGTGGAGGTCTAAGATTACTTTTTCTCGTCTTTCAGGCGGCTTCTCAGCGTTCTTAACTTCGCATCGATTTGGCTCATCGTGTAAAAGTCAGCGTCAGCGGCTTTTTGAGCTTTGTCGTATTGGTAGAGAGCGGCTTTTTCATTGCCTAAAAGCCAATACATTTCGCCCGTGGCAGCAAAGGATTGCGACCGCTCTCCCAAGGCCTCATAGCTTCTTGCGAGAAGCCCGTAATAGTCAGCATTGCGCTTACTAAGAGCTTTCTGGTTACGTAAGAAGTGAATGACCTCTTTATTTTTTCCTGCTTTAAAAAGCATCTCAGCGTAAGAACTTGCCAGCATCCCTGAGTAGGGGTGATTCGTTGTGGTTTTCTTCGCGAGAGTAAGAGCCGCTTCTTTTTCTTTCGTGCTTTTAGCTTGAGAAAAGGAGGCTTCCGCAAGATTCTTATCTAAAAGAACAGACTCACTTTGCGTGAGGTTTCGAGCGGCTTTGGCCTCTTCGAGGGCCTTGGCGTTTTCGCCTAACTTATCGTACGCGACAGAAAGACCGTAGTGCGCTGCAACGGCATCGTTTCCTTTTGCTGTTTTTAGAGCATTCTGAAATTGGCGTGAAGCCGTGAGATAGCCGTCGTAGCGAGTTTCTTGTAACACACGAAGGCGAGCACGAATAAGATAAAAGTCCAAACTATCTTTGTGGTGAATCGTTCCCGTCGCTCGGGTACGGTTTTGCATGTCGCTTAAGCGCTCGCCAGTTAACGGGTGCGTTGAGATGTAAGCGGTCGATGCAGACTCGTAGTAGCGACTATTTTCTTGGAGCTTTGAGAAGAACCCTTCCATTCCTTTGGGGTCAAAGCCAGCGTTTGCCAGTGTTGTAAGGCCCACGCGATCTGCCTCACGCTCCGCGTCCCTTGAGTACGCGAGTTGCTTTTGAATCATTGCCGCTTGCGTTCCCATTGCGATCGCAACAGCGGCATTGCCTCCCGAGTTTCCCCCTGTTCTTGCAGCAAGAATCGCAAGCAAAATCGACCCAATTGTCATCGCAAGAGACCCGCGACTTTGTTCGATCATGCGGGCAATGTGCCGTTGTGTGACGTGTCCGATTTCGTGACCGATGACGCCTGCGAGTTCGCTTTCATTTTCTGCGGCAACAACAAGCCCGGTGTGTACGGCGATAAAGCCTCCTGGAAGCGCAAAGGCATTAAGGGACTTATCGCGAATCGGAAAAAAGAAAAAGTCGTAGGGTTGAGAACTACCCGCAGCAACGAGCCGATAGCCCAAGCGATTTAAGTAATCGAGTGTTTCATCGTCGCCTAAAAAACTCGCGTCAGCGCGAATGTGGCGCATGATTTCTTCGCCGTACTCGCGCTCTTCGGTTAGGGACAAATCGGCTCCTGCAACCGTTCCTAGGCTAGGAAGATTTAAACCAATATCGCTTGCGGCTATTGCAGGCATTCCCGCAAGAGCTAATGAGAAACTCGTAATGAATGTGACAAGACGCTTTAAAACCATCGAAAAATCGGAAAAGGGCTAATTTTGCTGTGTATCATAGCGCCCCTATTGCGTGAAAGGACGCCGAAAAACATTGTGAAAGACAGGGATTTGAAAGAAAACTTTTCTAAAGAGTCCTCCGATTGGAAAGAGGCTTTCATGGATTCGATACCTGTGATGGCCGGTTACATCCCCATCGGGATGACCTTTGGATTTTTAGCCGCGCAATCAGGGCTTCCTGCGTGGTTTGTGATAGCGAGCTCCATTTTTGTTTACGCTGGCGCCTCGCAATTTATGATGATTCCGATGGCTGTCGCTGGCTTTTCCATCCCCGCGATTGCTTTTGCCACTTTTGTTGTGAACTTTCGTCACGCTTTCTACGGGATTCCGGTTTTCGATCGCATCCCTAAATCAGGCTTTAAGCGCTGGTATTGCGTTTTCTCGATTACCGACGAAACGTTTTCCCTTGTGACGACACTGCCGAAAGAGGTTTCGAAAAATCGCGTCTTTGCCCTAAGTTTCTTAAATCAGGTTTGGTGGAATATTGAGACGGCAATCGGTGTTTTCGCAGGTCTTCAGGTGCAGTTAAATTTAACAGGGCTTGATTTTGTCTTGACATGCCTATTTGCGATGCTTGCCACAGAACAGTGGCGGCAACGGAAAACGTCGCTTTCCTTATGGGTCGCGCTCATTTCTTTTCCCATCGCTTGGTATGTGCACGCCTCTGAGGCGCTTTTAATTGCGATTGCCTGTTGCACGGTTTGTGGCCTTGTTTGGGGCAAAGGACAAATGGGAAAGGGAGAGAATCATGTCTAATGCTCTCTATCTTATCCTTGTCATTGGCGCGATGATGGCTGTGACATTTGGCATTCGAGCGCTGCCATTTTTCTTTGGCGAGCGTCTTTTACGCGAGCAGCATTGGATTCGTAGCTTAGGGGATTTCTTACCGCTCTCGATTATGGTGCTCTTAGTTTTAAGTGGCATTTTTGATACGGTTTCTCGCGGAACTGTGGGAGCGGCTGTGGCAGCGATTGCTGTTGTTGTCGCGCTTCAGTGGTGTTTTTCTCGAGCGCTTCTTTCTATTTTTGCGGGCGCGCTACTTTATATTGCCTTCGTCAATGGTTGGGTGAACGCTATATTTTAGCTTGATGTCTCCTTCGGCTAAAATAAATTCTTTGGCGTAATGCGTCTCTCTTATAGTTTAGAGAGAGCTTTGATTGGCACAGTTTTTTTAAGCGTGCTGCAAAATTTTTTGTATTGGAAACGACGAATGTCTGAGGTTAAGAATAACGAAGAGGCGACCGAGGTTGGTAAGCCTGTGAACTTTATCCGCAACATTATTGAAGCCGATCTCGCTGAAGGCAATAACCTTCCGCGTCTTTGGTGTGGGCATCCTGCTCCGTATTCTGAGCAAGAAGAAAAGGGGAGCCCTGATACTGCACGCATTCGTACGCGTTTCCCGCCTGAGCCTAATGGCTATTTACACATTGGGCACGCCAAGGCGATTTGCTTAGATTTCGGTCTTGCTCGTGACTACGGTGGTCGTTGCCACATGAGGTTTGATGACACAAATCCCGTGAAAGAAGACCAGGAGTACGTCGATACCATCATGGAAAGCGTTCGCTGGTTAGGCTTTGACTGGAAAGACGAGAAAGAAGACAACCTTTATTACGCCTCCAACTACTTTGAATACATGTATGC
>CAVCTI010000206.1:0-5891 GCA_963604755.1 Duodenibacillus sp.
GGCTTGTTGGCATTAACGGCACGCGACCGACTGTTGTTAAGAAAAAGCCGCCATCTAAACTATTAAAGGCTGTCATGGCTCGCGTGCCGTTAATGCCAACAAGCCAATCGGCTTCAGAGCGAGAGCGCGCAGCATCCGCAAGCTTTGTCATCTGCGCATCGGTTCTTAGGTGATTGAAAGCCTCTTTAATCGACCCAGGAGTCATGGACTGAAGCCAAAGACGCTCGATTGTCTTCTTCGCCTTTGTCGCTTGCATGATGTAGCGGAAAATGAGTTCGCCTTCGCGCCCAGCATCACAGGCATTAATAATCGTGTCGACATCGGCTCTGCCGATTAATTTTGCCAAACTTTTGAGCTTGTCTTTGGACTTAGCAATCGGTTTTAAATCAAAGGTTGGTGGCAAAACAGGCAAGTGAGAAAACGTCCACTTGCCTCGCTTGACTTCGTACTTTTCTGGGCAGGATAGTTCCAAAAGATGCCCTAAAGCATTGGCAACAATCCACCCGTTTCCTTCGTAGTAATCGCCTTTCTTTTTCATTCCCCCAAGCACGCGGGCAATATCGGTCGCGACCGAGGGCTTCTCGGCGATGATTAATTTGGTCATGTTACTCCCTGAAAGAGAAAGGGGTGCTCCCCCTTTTCTTACAATCTTGTAGCGCCATTTTGGAGCGCCTCTCTTTTTTATAGAATAGCCACACTTTTTCAAAAAAGAAACGTTAAAGCCAAGTTGGATTTATTTTTCCTTTCTTTTCAATGGCTCGTTTCTCCCTCCCTTCCTATTCGCTAGATGGTGCTCCTTCAAAGGTTCGTTATCCTTTTTCGAAAGTCGCCACAAATTTCTCGATTCAGCCTCACTAGAAAACGCTAAACTTAGCAGTCCAAGTCAATGTTCTTTTTTCTCGGAGTTGTTGCCGTGGCTCTTTTGCCCATTGTTGAGTACCCTGCTGAAATCCTGGCAAAGAAAGCTTTGCCAGTGACAACGTTTGATGAAAGCCTCAAAACGCTTGCTGCCAACATGGCAGAAACTATGTACAAAGCGCCAGGCGTTGGTTTAGCTGCGCCTCAGGTCGGCGTCTCTTTGCGGCTTGTGGTCATCGACGTTTCCGATGAAAAAAACCAACTTCTTGCCTTAGTAAACCCCACTGTTGTTCCCATCACAGACGAGACGATTGAGGGCGAAGAAGGGTGTTTATCTTTACCTGACTTAACAGAAAAGATTTGTCGCCCTGCCAAAGTGCATGTTTCAGCCTTTGATTTAGAAGGGAAACCTCGTGAGTTTGACTGTGAGGGGCTCTTGGCAATCTGCGTACAGCACGAAGTCGATCACTTAGACGGTCACGTCTTTATCGACCATTTGAGCCTACTGAAAAGAAGCCGCGCTGTAGCCAAACTCGCCAAGCTACGTAAAGAAAAAGCCCGCGAGAAAAAGCACCCGGCCTCCTAGCGCAAAACGCCGCTATAGCAGTGTTTGGCAATCGCATTAGCGATTCTCTCTGCAAGACTCTCTGGTATGTCGTGCCCCATTGTTAGAACGCTTATTAACTGCGCTCCCTCAATCGTTCGAGCCAATTCTTTAGCGGCACGAATAGGAATTAGGCAATCTTTTTTGCCGTGGATAATAAGCGTTGGCAAAACGAGTTGCTTTAGTTGCTTGATGCGTGAGCCGCTAGCGAAAATCGCCATCAGTTGGCGACGCACGGTTTGCTCTGAGACATTAGCGTTTTTTTGAACTTGAAAGAGTCGGGCAATCTCAAGTTGACTGTAGGGCTCTTCGGGACTACCGAGGCTTTTGAGTAAACTCAGAAACTTCTTGTAGCGAACGTCGTTACTTTCTGCCTCTCGACATTGACTTAGAACCCCAAGCATGGCCCGCACACTACCTAAGAGCATTCTCGGATTCCCGCTTGATGTCGACATACACGTTAAAGAAATCGTGCGATGCGGCGCGCGCAAGGCAAACGACTGAGCAATCATGCCTCCCAAAGAAAATCCAGCAATATGAACTCTCTCGATGCCTTTTTCGTTTAAAAGAGTCTCAACGTCTGATGCCATATCATCAATATCGTAGGGAGCCTTAACGGTTCTGCCAAAGAATGCGGCAGCCGCTGACCTTATTAGCGTAAAAAAGGAAACTTTCTCGACGCAATGCTCGCTTTCACCCACATCACGGTTATCGGGAGCAATCACGTGCAATCCTTGGCGAACTAAAGTCCGAATGAAGCTCTCAGACCACGCAAGAGAAGGCATCCCAAGCCCTGTGAATAAAACAATCGTGGGCAATGTCGGGTCGCCATACTCTTTAAAGGCCAAATGGTACGTACGATTCAAAGTGCTTCTCTTTCTCGAAAACCTAAGCATAGGCAGTAAAATTCAAACGATTGCAATTATATTTAGAGAAGGTTTTCTATGCGCATTGCTTTTGCTGGCACACCAGAATTTGCGGCTAGTGCTTTACGCGCCTTAATTTTGGCCGGGCACGAAATCGTTCTTGTTTTGACGCAACCCGATCGCCCGAGTGGCCGGGGCATGAAATTAAAAGCCTCTCCTGTAAAAGAGGTTGCTCTTAGCCACGGTATCAAAGTGATTACTCCACAAACCCTTTCGATCCGCAAAGACCCCGAGGGTGCCGAAGCGGCTCTTGCGCAATTAGAAAACGCTAAAGTTGACGCTCTTATCGTTGCAGCTTACGGCCTAATTCTTCCCGCACGAGCACTGAATGCCGCTCGCGGCGTTGGCGCACAAATTAACGTTCGTGCCATCAATATTCACGCCTCACTTTTGCCACGTTGGCGAGGCGCGGCTCCTATTCAGCGCGCTATCGAGGCCGGAGACAAGAAAACCGGTATTTGCATTATGCAAATGCAAGAAGGCCTTGATACGGGACCTGTTCTCTTAGCAAAAGAGCTTGAGATTGCCGACACAGATACCGCTCTCACACTAACAGAAAAGCTCACAGATCTTGGCGCGAAAGCGATTGTTGAAGCGCTTAACAACATCGATTCCCTTCCCCTTACCGAACAAGACGACTCGCAAGCCACTTACGCCAAAAAGATTCTTAAAACCGAATCTGAAATTGATTGGACGCTTCCAGCCTCGGTATTAGAGCGCCGCTCGCGGGCTTTTTCTCCTTTCCCTGGGCTACAAACAAGCCTAAAGGGTGAAGTTTTTAAGATTCGCGCGGTTCGTGCCATAAATGAGTGTGGTGCACCAGGAACCGTCCTTAGCGCCAAAAAGAAACTTGTCATTGCCTGCTCAGAAGGTGCTCTTGAGTGCCTGAAATTACAAAAGGCCGGTAAACCCGTGATGGATGTTGAGCCATTCTTACAGAGCTTTCCCATCTGCGAAGGGGACAAGTTGCAATGAGTCTATCTTTTTCTAGCCTGCTTTCGGTTGCGCTCCCTACGCTTTCTCGATTCGAATCCGGCGAGACGCTCGATAACGCTATTGCCGCTAGCCTCGGAGATAGAAAAGAGCTTCGGCCAGCCTTGCAGGCCGTGATGTACGACTTAACACGTCACTACTTTCTTTGCGACTTTCTTATCCGAGAACTAGCTCCCCGAGAGCCTGCTGAGCCCATCCGGCAGAGCTTGATGCTTGGGCTAAGTGAGATCCTCATTGCCCCAGAAAAAAGTTACGCCCTTGTAAACGAAACCGTCAATTTCGTGAAAACCCAAAAAGACATACATTCTGCCTCTGGTTTCGTCAACGCCTGTTTGCGCCGTTTTTGTCGAGAAAAAGACGCTTTGCTTGCCTCAGCCCAAGGTGATTTGCTCGCTAGGCTTAATGCTCCTTCTTGGTACATTAAAAGGCTTGAGGCCTCTATCGGAAAAGAAGAAACGGAAAAACTCTTACTTCTAGCTCAAGAGCCGCCTCGCCTTGTCTTACGCGTCAATCGCCGCAAAAGCACCCCTGAGAATTGGTGCAAGGTGCTTCAAGAAAAAGGTATTGCCTCTCAAAGAATTGGTCTCGATGGCCTACTGATTGAAAAAGCCTTACCTGTAAACGAAATTCCCGGGTTTTCTGAGGGCGTTCTTAGCGTTCAAGACGCAGGCGCTCAGCTTGCAGCGCAGTTTCTTAACCCCAAAGATGGCGAAACCATCCTTGATGCGTGTGCGGCCCCTGGCGGGAAAACCTGTCACCTTTTAGAACTTTCAGACGCCTCCGTGACCGCCCTTGAGATTAATGAAGCTCGCAGCTACCTTATTCAAGAGAATCTTTCTCGATTAGGCCTTAAGGCAGACGTCTTTACAGCGGATGCGGCCGATGCCGCTTATTGGACAAAAGACACGCGTTTTGATGCAATCTTGCTTGATGCTCCGTGCACCGCAAGCGGCATCTTGCGGCGCCATCCCGATATCGCTTTCTTACGTTGCCCAGAAGATATTGAATCGTTAGCAAAACAACAGAAAAAGCTCCTTGAAACCCTATGGCCTCTCGTAAAGTTTGGAGGAAAACTTTTGTATGTCGTATGCTCAGTATTTAGAGAAGAAGGAAAAAGCCAAATCGCTGAGTTTTTAAAGCGACACAAAGATGCGCATGAGGCGCCTCTTGGTTCAGGGCTTGCGGCATCGATAACGCTCCTACCTGCAGACTCTTTGCATGAAAGAGCCGATGGACTGCCCAGAATCACGGATGGCTTTTTCTACGCATTATTAGTCAAAGGATAAGAAGTCGTGATTTCGCGTCGAGCACTCTGTAGCGCATTACTCGCTGCGCCGCTTGCCCTAACAGGCTCACGGCTTGTTTGCGCCAACTCTGCTGACGCCCAATTAATGAGTGCCCGCATACAGCGCATTACAGAGGGTCCGACGCCAGGCTTAGAGCTAAGTGTCAATTGGGAATTTGACCTTTCCCCTGTTCTTACTGACTATCTGCGACATGGCATTGCGCTTTATTTTTCCTATGAATTTAGGCTTTTAAAGCCACGCACACTTTGGTTTGACAAAGAAGTTGCTACATCAACTCTTCTTCAACGCCTAAGTTACAGCCCCCTTTCACGGCAACTTCGCTTGTCGCGTGATGGTTTAGTGCAGTCTTTTGATACGCTCGATCAGGCTCTTTTGCCCTTAAAGAATATCCGCGGCTGGATTGTCGCCGACAATGAAGCCATCGAAGACCATTCCGATGTTTTGGCGGAAACTCGGATGCGTTTAGACCTTTCGCGCTTACCCAAACCCCTTCAAGTCACAATCGGAGGTAATTCCGACTGGGTATTGGAAAGCGAATGGGAAAACGTTGTCCTAACAAAAGCCCTCGACAGAAACTAACGAGGTAAGCACGATGCAGCGATGGCTTCGTCTTGGTTTCATCAGTATCGTTGTCATCGGTGTCCTGTTGCTGATTTACTCGGTGGCAAGAGGTGCTGCCGCCACGGGTCTCGGACAGTTTTTCCCCGCATTACTTGCTCTCAACATTTTCACAACCTTCTTTCTTTTTTGCATCGTTTTACGCTTATCGGGAAAACTCTTTTTCCGCTGGAAGGCTCACGAATTCGGCTCACGGATGACGTCTCGCTTGGCGCTTACGATTGCTGCCATTGCCATTGTCCCGTGTTTGCTTCTTTATTTGGTTTCCTCTCAATTTATCGGTCGCTCAATTGATTCCTGGTTTGATGCCCGCATCGAGCACGCCTTAGAAGAAGGCGTATCCCTTTCAAGCGACATTCTCGAAAATGAGCGAAATCGATTGCTTTTTTTCTCTCGGCGTGCCGCTCTTTATTTAACAGAGGTTCCCCAAAAGAATTGGGATGCTGCGCTTGAAAAGCTTCGTGAAGATTTTGAAGCAAACATCGCTCTTATTTTTAATTCGCAAGGCGTCATTACCAACTCGTCGATTTCTCCAGATTCTCAAGTCAAAGTCGACATTCCGCTTGCATCTGAGCTACAGGAATC
>CAVCTI010000206.1:5901-13687 GCA_963604755.1 Duodenibacillus sp.
TTGTTCCTGTTTTCCCGGAAAATCCTTTCGCTGAAAACTTCTTTTTGCAATTTTCCAATGCGGTTCCACCAAAATTTGCGCAAGGTGCCCGCGGTCTTGTTGAAGGCTATCAGGAATATCAAGAGCTCACGCTAACTCGCAATTCGTTGCAAACCATTTATCGCGTCTCTTTGACGCTCACAATGCTACTCACTCTCTTGGCTGCAATTGCTTTAGCGCTTTGGTTTGCACGAACGATGACAGAACCCGTGATGCAATTAGCGACAGGTACGAAAAAGGTCGCCGAAGGCAATCTCGCCCCCATTCGTGAGTTTGCGGGTAGCGATGAAATCAATGCGCTAACGCAATCGTTTAATTCAATGGTCGCCCAGATTGCTGACGCTCAAAGGATTGCAGAAAGCCAGCGCTTGGCAACTGAACGAAGTCGTGCTTACCTCGCTAGTGTCTTATCGAATATTTCCGCTGGTGTCCTTGTTCTCGATGAGTCGCTTTGCATTCTGATGGCCAATACGGGAGCGAATGCCATTTTGGCTCCCTCTCGCTTCACTCCCGGAGAGCGCCTCGCTACTATCGAACCAAAGCTTTGCGAAGTTATCGCCGATCAAATTCAAATTGCAGACACAGGCAATTTCCACGTTGATTTTGAACTGACGCGCCAACCCGACCCGAGTATTGCGCTTTTTATCCGAGGTTCTCGCCTCGAACTTGAGGGGGCCATTGGCTGGGTCGTCGCTTTCGATAATGTCTCGCCTCTCATTGACGCACAAAAGGCACAGGCCTGGAACGAAGTAGCCCGTCGCTTAGCGCACGAAATAAAAAACCCCTTAACGCCAATTCGCCTGGCCGCTGAGCGCTTAGCGATGAAACTTACGAATAAGCTTGAACCGACTGACGCCGCCCTCCTGACACGCGCTACATCGACGATTGTCAGTCAGGTCGATGCAATGAAAAAGATGGTAAACGACTTCCGTGATTTCGCGAAGCTTCCAACCCCAACTTTACAAAGCCATAATTTAAACGAGCTCATTGAAGAGATGATTGCTTTCTATCACTCTGCAGGCGTCTCGATTTGCGCCAATTTCGGAAAAGACCTTCCAGCCATTCAGGCCGATGCGGCACAGTTGCGGCAAGTACTCTTTAATCTGATTGGGAACTCCATTGAAGCTTGTTCTGAAGTTGAAACACCCAAGATTTACATTACAACAGAAGGTGTTTCTCATTTTGCAATAACGAGCGCCGTTCGAATGAGACTTGAAGATAATGGACCGGGCTTTCAGCCTAGCGTCCTAGCTCATGCCTTTGAGCCCTACATCACTACTAAGCCTACGGGAACAGGCCTAGGTCTTCCGATGGTTAAGAAAATCCTCGATGAGCATAAAGCGAAAATCACGATTGAAAACATTCAATCCGATACAGGTTCTATCCTTGGCGCACGCATCAATATCGTTTTTCCTATTTCGAAAACCGAGCTGTGATGCCTCTTTTTTCTTTGATCAATGTCAAAAGATCGCGCACGTCTTGCCGTGTTTCGCAGTATGATCACACAAGGGATAATTCGCTTATCAAGGGCACTCGTGCCTTTACAACTTTGTTTTGTCTTGTTTTTCTGCAAAGAGTAACACGCCATGGCGAAAATTTTGATTGTTGATGACGAAATCGGCATCAGAGATCTTCTCTCGGAAATTCTCTCTGACGAGGGTTATACCGTTGAAGAGGCTGAAAACGCCGAGGTCGCTCGGCAAAAAGTCGCTAAGACTGACTTTGATTTGATTTTGCTCGATATTTGGATGCCAGATATGGATGGCGTCTCTTTGCTTAAAGAGTGGAAATCGAATCGACAGTTCTCGAGTCAAGTCATTATGATGAGCGGACATGCAACAATCGAAACCGCTGTTGAGGCGACGAAGTACGGATCTCTTTCCTTCTTAGAGAAACCCATTTCGATGCAGAAACTTCTTGAGTCCGTGCACCACGGTATCGAAGTCAAAAACCGCATCTTGGCCCTTGCGAAATACCGCACAGATCTTCCCGACGAGACTCAAGAGCCTGTCGTTCCAAAACCTGTTGTTCATCCTGAACTGCCAAAATTCACGGTTCCAGGGACGAACATCGAGATTGATTTTCATAGTTCACTGCGTGAAATTCGCGAGTCCTTAGAGCGCGCCTATTTCACAATATTGATTGATTACGAGGATTCGCAAATTACCCGCGTTGCCAAACGCGCAGGTCTTGAGCGAACCCATTTGTATCGAAAACTCAAGGCTTTGCATATGGAAATTCCGCGGCCATCGAGTGCTGCGAAAGCCTTGCGGAAAAAATAACCAAATTTTTGGCCCATGCGAGTGCTTATTCTTGGTGCGGGACATACTGGCTATGCTGTCGCACAGGCTTTAGTCTGCGAGTCAAACGACATCTCCGTTGTCGATGTCGACGCGCGTCGCGTCTCCCAGCTTCAAAGACATTTTGACCTCAGAGGCATTGTGGGAGACGCAGCAAGCCCTGCGGTACTTCGCGAGGCAGGCATTGAAGACACCGATATTTTGATTGCAGTAACGGCTAGCGACGAAACCAATTTGGTCGCTTCCCTATTAGCGGCTAAGCTATTTAATGTTCCGACCCGCATCGCTCGCGTCCGCCGCAATGAATTAAGTAACTATCCTTCTTTACTTGGCGAAGAAGGCTTTCACATCACAGATACGATTTGGCCCGAGCAGGCGCTCACCGATACGTTACTGCGGCTTATTGAGTTTCCTGAAGCCCTTCAGGTTGTCGATCTCGCTGGCGGCGTTCTCACACTTTTAGCGCTAACCGTAAAAGAAACAAGCCCTCTTATTGGATTGCAAGCAAAGGAGTTCTTGGGAAAACTTACTCAGGCAAAGATTGTGAATGTTGCCTTATTTCGCGATGGTGCATTGCTTGATGCCAATACACCACTAGCCGCAGGCGACGAAATGCTTGTCATCGTCCCTAAAGATGGTGTTCTTGAAGCAATCTCCCTTATTCATCCGAAAGAAGCGAAGACAAAGAATTTAGTAATCGCTGGCGACGCCTACTTGGCCCTGCGTGTTGTGGCGGCTCTAAAAAATCAAGCAAGTTTTAATATCAAAATTCTTGAAAAAGACACCGAAACCGCCACCGATATCGCCAGACACCTTCCCGAACGGGTCTTACTGGTTAATGGATCTAACTTACAAGAAGAAGACCTTGCTAACGTCGATATCGATACGTGCGACCTTTTTGTCAGTTTAAGTGGCAAAGATGACGCCAATATTATGAGCGCGCTACTTGCTAAGCGCCTTGGTGCCAAACGCGTCATCGCCTTAGTGGATAATCAGACTTTCGCCGACCTTGTGCGCGATACAAATATCGACATCATCATCTCAAAAACGCAGGTAACACTCAGTGAACTCATGCAATACGTGCGGCGTGGCGATATTGCAGCGGTTCATGAACTGCATCACGGGAAAGCCGAATTAATTGAGGTGATTGCTCACGGAAGCGCAGGAATTTCTCGCGTGATTGGGAAATCTCTTCGCGAAATCTCGCTACCCGATAAGGTGCGGCTCTGTGGCCTCATTCGCAATAAGGCCTTTTTAACGCCTTCAGAGACACTAACGATTGAACCCGACGATCGTCTCATTGTCTTTTTAGCCGACAAAAAGCTTTTGCCTGACCTTGAGGCTCTCTTTGCTGTCGATGTTGGGTTCTTCTGAGGCAAGCAATGTTTGCCAAGTTTCGTTACCTACTCTTTCCCGTCCTCAATATCGTGGGGATTGTCCTCTTTTTATTCACGGGATTTGAAGCTTTAGGGCTTGTCGCTTCGATTCTCTTTGATGACGGAGCGCAGTCGGGTTTTCTTTTTGGCGTCAGTGCCTCGTTTGCTTGTGCCGTTACCTTTATCGCTTTAACGCGTCACGATAAACGAGACCTTTTACCGCGAGATGGCTTTCTTTTGGCTACTCTCCTTTGGACGATTTTGCCCGTCTTTGCCTCGCTTCCCTTGTCGTATTCACCTGAGATTTCTTTCTCACAAGCCTACTTTGAGGCGATGAGCGGCATCACAACAACGTGTGCTACGGTCTTTTCTGTTGACCATCTTCCGACATCCCTTAATTTATGGCGCTCTCTTTTGAGTTGGCTTGGCGGCATGGGAATCTTAATTTTGGCTATTGCCCTTTTGCCGCTAATGAGCGTGGGTGGCTCTCAACTATTTCGTTTTGTGAATCTGTGCCAAGCCATTCCTTCGATTTCTCCCTTATTTGGCATTGGCACAAATAAGTCCTCTGTCACAAGCACCGAAGTCGGTGCAACAGTCGAAGTCACAAAATTGACGCCTCGCATTGCAAGCACCGCCAAAGGCCTTTGGTGGATTTACTTTGCGCTAACAATCTCTTGCCTTCTTGGCTACAAAGTCGCTGGCATGAGCTGGTTTGATGCGGCAGTTCACGCCTTCTCCACCGTAAGTCTCGGAGGCTTTTCCTCGCACGACGCAAGCTTTGCCTTTTGGTCAAACCCAACAATCGATCTTGTTTGCGTTGTGTTTATGCTTTTAAGTGGCTTAAGTTTTACCCTGCACTTTTTAGCTTGGCGGCGTAAAAGTTTCGCGCTTTACTTTCAAGACCCTGAAGCAAGAGCGTGGTTTTCTATCCTTCTTCTCGGTGTTCTCGTTGTCACAGGGATTCTTATCTTTCACGAAAACTACGACTCAACTTTCGAGGCCTTTTTATCTGCGCTTTTTAACGTTGTAAGTGTTGCCTCAACAACGGGCTTTAGCAGTACCGATTACAGTCACTGGCCCGTGACGGCTACAACACTGATGTTATGCTTAGCCGCATTCTGTCCCTGCTCGGGTAGCGTCGGCGGCGGCATCAAAATGATGCGAGCCCTTATTCTTTTAAAGCAACTCTCGCGTGGTTTTTTGCAGACCCTTCACCCGAAAGCCGTGGTTCCCCTGCGAATTAATAGCGTCCCGATTCCAGACAACATCGTTTTTATGGTATTGAACTTTGTGCTTCTTTGGGCAGCGACTTTAATTGGTGCAAGCCTATGCATGATTGCCACGGGGCTAGATGTGGCATCGGCCTTCACGGCTGTCTTTGCGTGCTTAACGAATACGGGGCCAGGGCTTGCCAATGTCGGCCCTGCCCTTAATTACGGAACGCTTTCCGTTTCGCAACTGTGGCTTTGCGACGCGTGTATGCTCGTTGGCCGCTTGGAGATTGTGACCGTTTTTGTCTTATTTGCTCGAGACTTCTGGCGCGTTTAGGGCACGCCCCACATCACAGAAACGCCCTTTTTGATTGCCGCTTGGAGCATTTCTCGCAGAGGAAAAGTGCGCATACCGAAACTTACTTGGCTTTCAAATTGGCGCCTCTCTTCTTCCTGCTTATCGAATGAAGCATAGTCGCGCCCGGCTAAGGACTTTTGCCGAATCGTTTCCTCAATGTGTTTGCGAGCAATTTTTTCACGAGACACTTCAGCCTCAAGCGTCTGAAGAATCCCTTCAAGATCCTCGACGGGCCAACTGCCGCTCTCAGAATACGGTCGAGTTAGCACCTTACAGACCTCTTTAAAGGTCTCAGGCATCAGAAAAAAGCCGCCTGCGGCCTTGGATCGAAACTCAAGTAGCGCCATTGTGGCTTCCTTACAACGATGTTTTCGAAAAGGAACTTTTTCTCTAATAAATGCAAGTTGTCGAAAATTACTAGATGTTCCCCGCAAGATACTGCACATTATCACAAGTTAACATATTTTAACTCTTTTTTTCCCTTCTAAGTACTGAACTCGGGCCGATACAATCCAACTCCGATTCATTCTTATAAGGCTCCTTGTGACAAACACTATTTTGATTATCGCTCATGCGCCTTTGGCCTCCGCTCTTCGCGAGTGCGCCATGCACGTTTACGGTAATGACGAACACAGTTTGCGTTGCCTTTCTGCTGTCGACATCGCTCCCGATGCTGACACCGCGGCAATTGCCGACTCCGTTAGCGCAAAGCTTGCCACCGACTCGCCTGAACGACAATCAACACTTATCCTAACTGACGTCATCGGAGCGTCTCCAGCCAATATTGCTGAGAAACTTTTGCGTCATGCAGATACCGCTCTTATCTCGGGGGTGAACCTCCCGATGGTCCTTACCGCTGTTTGCCATCGCCATAAAGCTTTTGAGCAACTCTGTGCCCTAGTAAAAGAAGCAGGAAACACAAGCATTAAGCTTCGAAGCGCCGACGATCGGCAACAATAAATCGACGCTTACAAATTAAATCTAACAAATCTTTCGTTATTGTCTCTGCCAAAAAGCTCTAGTATTACGGCATCTCGTCACTAAACAACAGTTTTTTTTGCGACATGCTTGTCAAAAACATCACAGTTAAAAATCAATTAGGGCTTCATGCCCGCCCGGCTGCGCTTTTAACAAAAACCGCCAATCTTTTTGAATGCGCCATTCGCATCAAAAAAGGCGAAAAGTGCGCAGATGCCAAATCCATTCTTGCTGTTATGACTTTAGGCGCGAAACACAATGATGCCTTGCGCTTAGAATTTGAAGGCCTCAATGAAATCGCTGCGTGCGACGCCATTGTTGCTTTGTTTGAATCTCGGTTTGGGGAGGAGGAATAGCGATGTCTGACAACATTCCTACACCGGTAACAGACGAAAAAACGACTGCTCCGAAAGTAGCGCCAACCCCGAACCCAGAGGAAAAAACAACAGCTCCTGTAGCCACTACAACGGAAGCAAAAAAAGCGTCAGGAAAAGAGGCCGCAAAACAAACTGATGCCACGGCTATTGTATTTCCCGAAGAGCACGGCTCTACAACTCCCGTGCCTCAGACATTTCACGGCATTCCCGTCCACGCAGGGGTTGCTGTAGGTAAAGCTCAACGCTGTACCCCAGGTTCCCTTAACATCCCGCATTTTGCCATCGATAAGCAAAAAGTACGATCCGAGTCGCTGCGACTGCGTGGTGCATTCTCCGCCGTAACCCAAGAACTCGAAGACCTTGTTGATAATCCCATGGAGGGAACTCCTGCTGGGGCCAATGCCTTTCTTGAAATGCATTTGCAGATTCTTTGTGACGAGTCCCTTATTACGAGTACACAAGACATTATTGGCGAGCGACTTGTCAATGCCGAATGGGCTCTTGAACTTAAGCTTGAAGAGCTGCGCAAGACCTTTAGCGAAATCGATGACGAGTATCTAGCAGAACGCGTCGAAGATATTAGTGACGTGTTCGATCGAATTCAGCGCGTTTTAACGGGCCGGCGACAATTAAGCGATGACGTTGAACTTTCCATCGGCGACGATTGCCTTATTTTGTTTGCAGAAAAATTAAGCCCTGCAGATATCGTCGTTCTAAAGCGCCGCTACGATGAAGAGTTCTCGGGCCTTGTCTTGGAAGCAGACTCGGCCACCTCTCACACGGCCATTCTCGCGCGCACCCTTGAAATCCCTGTGCTCGTTGGCGCAGCCGGTGCCGTAGAAGCTGTCGAAAATGATTGCCCCGTGCTTCTTGATGCAACCAACAGCCTTGTAACGCTTTTCCCCGACAAAAAAGCAATAGAGGATGCCAAAGCTCTAGTTCGCGAAGAGAAAAAACAACGCGCTCGTTTAAAGAAACTCCGCACGACTGCTTCTGTAACAAAAGATGGGGTACCCATCCACCTTTTTGCTAACGTTTCTTTGCCTGAAGATTCCAACGATGCTGTGAACGCCGGAGCCGAAGGCATTGGTCTATATCGAAGTGAATTCCTTTTTATGAATCGGAAAACGCTTCCAACGGAAGA
>CAVCTI010000207.1:0-3639 GCA_963604755.1 Duodenibacillus sp.
AGTTTCATAAAAGGGAATCTCCAATAAAAAAATAATTTATAAGCAAATCCACTGCGCGCATGGGCGCAAGTGTCAAAAGGGATTCTCGTCTTCGAAGACGCTTTGCGCATCGGCGCAAGTTGTCAGCCACTTTGACTATTGTCAAATTCGCTAGCAAAGGAACTAGGTCTTTCTACTTAGGAGCGGTTGCCCTCTGAAAAACACTAGCCGATAATGACGAAACTTCGTGCACAAATCGACAAAACACGAAGTCGTCAGAAGAAAACGGGCGCCGGTCTTAAAAGCTTTTCCGGCGGGTCGTACCTACAAAAGATCAAGGTTAGAAAATGGATAGAGAACGTCTTGGTAGCCGTTTAGGCTTCATTCTCCTTAGCGCAGGGTGCGCAATCGGATGCGGTAACGTTTGGAAATTCCCCTGGCTTACAGGCCAATTCGGGGGCGGCGCCTTTGTGCTTGTGTATTTAGTCTTTCTTGTCATCCTCGGCTGGCCCGTGATGACGATGGAATTTGCGCTCGGTCGCGCAAGCCAACGTAGCCCCGTGCACATGTATCAGGTCCTTGAACCCAAGGGAACGAACTGGCACTGGCATGGCATCGCTGCCTTAACGGGTAACGTTGTTCTCATGATGTTTTACATGTGTGTCACGGGCTGGATGCTTCAGTACTTCTTTTACTGCATCACAGGAGAATTTGTTGGAAAGAGCCCCGCGGAAATTGGCGCTGGTTTTGGCGCCCTTTTGGGCAACGCTAGCATTCAAATTATCGATACCTTCATTGTTGTGATAGCGGCCTTTACGATTCTCTCCTTTAGTTTGCGCGGGGGACTTGAACGCGTCACAAAGTGGATGATGATGGCCTTGATGATTTTGATGGTCGTTATCGCTTGCAATAGCTTAACGATGGATGGCGTGAAAGCGGGTCTTTCCTTTTATCTACTCCCCGACTTTAGTAAATTCAGCTGGGACACGGTTGTTGCCGCCATGAACCAAGCATTCTTCTCTTTAAGTTTGGGTATCGGCGCTATGGCCATTTTTGGTAGCTACATTGGAAAAAATCACACCTTAGGCGGCGAGTCCGTTCGCGTGATTATTCTCGATACCTTCGTTGCGTTCACAGCTGGTCTCATTATCTTTCCGGCTTGCTTTACCTATGGCGTTAACCCCGATGCGGGTCCGAGCCTTATTTTTGTGACGCTACCGAACATTTTCAACCACATGCCAGCGGGTCGCTTCTGGGGGGCTCTCTTCTTTGTCTTTATGTCCTTTGCATGCTTTTCGACCGTGCTCGCTGTTTGCGAAAACATCGTCGCGTGCGTAAGAGACCTCACAGGCTGGACTCGTCAACCGACAGCGTGGATTTGCTGCTTGGCGATGCTTTTGCTCTCAGCGCCCTGCGCCTTAGGATTTAATGTTCTCTCAAACATTCATCCCATGGGCGGGAATTCCGGCATTATGGATTTAGAAGACTTCATCGTCAGTAACTGCTTACTGCCTCTTGGTAGCCTAATCTTTGTGCTCTTTTGCACGTTAAAGAACGGCTGGGGATGGGAAAACTTTATTGCTGAAGCCAACACGGGAAGCGGCATTATTTTCCGTAAAAGCCTTCGCCTTTACTGCACGTATATCCTGCCCTTGATTATCCTCACGATTTTCATCGCAGGAATCATCCCGTTTTTTAAGTAGCTTTTGCTCTTAACTCTTAAGCCCTCGAAGCCCAATCCTTCGAGGGTTTCTTTTTCTTAGGAGCGCTGGCTCTTGCTTGAGAGTTCTTTCTTCGGTAGCCTACAACCCCAAAAGAAACCACACCGTTTTAACGAGAGACCAAAGCGATGCCAACTCCAAACTTTGACCCGATTCTTGAAATAAAAGAATTCCTCGACCTTTCAACAAAAGAGGACACAATAATCCTAGACTGTCGCGGGTCGCTTACGGATTCTCGGATTGGAGAAATGCTTTTTTCTGAAGGCCATATTCCGAATGCCGAGCACATCGATATGGCACGCGACGTTGTGGGATCTCGCACAAAAACGAATGGAAGAACGCCCCTTGCGGACTCAGAAACCTTCGCCAAGCGCCTTCAGGCCTTTGGCGTCAATTGCACGAGCACCATTCTTTTATATGACACAGAAGCGATGTCTCTTGCCCCGCGTGTGTGGTTTACTTTGCGTACGATTGGACTAGCCAATGCTTACCTACTAAATGGTGGCATTAATGCTTGGATTAAAGCAGGACTTCCCATAGAAAAAGGTGAAGCGAAAAACCGCACGGCAGGAAACATCACAGCCAAAAGAAGTCTCGAGCGAGTCTTTACCGTCTCTGAAATCGAAGAAAACCTCAAAACAAACGAATACCTTCTTCTCGATGCCCGGGGCGAAGCCGCTTACCTCGGGAAAAATCCTGGACCCGACCCACGAGGCGGACATATCCCGGGATCCGTGTCTTACCCAGCAAGACTTAATCTCGCCGCTGACGGACGCCTTTATGCGCCAGAAAAACTCAAAGAAACTTTTCTCCGACTTTCGGAAAACCGTCCCGCTCGCATTCTTCATACCTGTGGGTCAGGCGTTGCCGCTTGCCTAAACCTTGTTGCCACGCGACACGCTGGCATTGACACAGCAGGCGTTTACATCGGGAGCTTTTCTGAGTGGATTAAAGATTCCAACCACCCCGTAAGCACCGAAGACGACGATTAGGCTAACCCTTAAGAAGGTCAAAAGTCGGATTTTTTGGCGCGTTTTTTCGCGGTTTTCCGTATTAAAATTTTCCGCCTCGTAGCGTAGAACTACGCAAGATATTTGTGAACACGAATTTTGTTATGACGAAATCTGAAAAAATCGAAGACACATCCGCAACGCGTCTTGCCTCCCTTAAAAAGTGCAAGACTTTAAATGCCTTTGTTCCGCTTCGTGCCAAAGAAATTCCCGATACGGTTGCTTTGCGTCAATACGACCGCAAAACTAAGACTTGGGTGGATGTCACCTACAAAGAGTTAGACGAGAGAATTACCGAGTGGCGTCGTACACTTGCCGCGTTGAATCTTGAGCGCGGAACACGCGTGGCGATTTTGCTTAATAACTCCGTGGATGCTGTCTTAGCCGACCAAGCCGTTCTAGCTAACGGCCTTGTTCCTGTACCGCTTCACGCGATTGACACACCGGGGTCATCGGCCTTTATTTTGATCGATAGCGAATCCACCGTTCTTATCACCAATAAGTTGGAGCGTTGGAGCTTAATCGAGAAAGCCAATCTTGAAATTCCCGATTTAAAGTACGTCGTCCTCACAGACGAAACCGATATCGACCGCGAAGAAGAGAGTCGCCACCTTTACAGTAAAGAAAAGTGGCTTGAGGTCGGAAAATCCGTAAAGAGATTACCCGCAGGTCCCAAGCCCGAAGACTTAGCCGCTCTTGTCTATACCTCTGGTACCACAGGCCGGCCCAAGGGCGTGATGCTTACGCATCGCAACGTTGTTGAAAACGTCATCGCCACTCTGATTCATATTGCACCTGCGCCAGAACCCGGTTACGTCTTCCTTTCTTTCTTACCTCTTTCTCACACATTTGAAAGAACCGCAGGCTACTACTTGGCTCTCGGCATGGGTTGCACAATCACCTACAACCGCTCGATCATGCTCTTAGCG
>CAVCTI010000208.1:0-5960 GCA_963604755.1 Duodenibacillus sp.
CCCTCGATTACACGGCGTAAGCCCGCGCCCGACGATGCCGATCAGTGGCGTGGCGTGAAAGGAAAGATTAAATTCTTAAAGCGCTAATTGGCGCTTAGTGCCTTACGCATGAAAGATTTATCTGACGAAATCGCCAATCTTTTGCCACAGACGCAGTGCCGTCAATGTGGCTTTGAAGGCTGCGCCGAATATGCCAAAGCCATTTCCTTGGGCAAGGCCAATATCAATCGCTGTGCCACAGGCGGCGAAAAAACAATTCGCCGCATTGCAGAACTCCTTAAGATTCTCCCCATTGCTCTTGACCCCGAATACGGTAAAGAGATGCCCTTAGCACTTGCTCGCATCAATCCCGAGCGCTGTATCGGATGCCGCATTTGTGCCAATGTTTGCCCAGTTTCTGCAATCACAGGCTTACCAAAGCACCTTTTTGCTGTCATTGAGTCAGGTTGCACGGGATGTGCCTTGTGCGTAAGAGCGTGCCCAGTGGATGCCATTGACTTATTTGAGCCGGGCCGCGAATGGACGCACGAGGATGCACAAAAAGCGAAAGCTGCCTATGAAGCAACTTGCGAGCGCCAAAGAAAAGAAAAAGCTGAAGAAGTAAGACGCCTAGAAAAGGCCGCACTCAATAAGTCTCAAATCCTTCAGAGCGTCATGGCTCGACTAAAGAACAAAAACGCCGCCCATGAATAAAGCCCAACGCTACAAAATCTATGCGCTTCTTGCAGAAGAAAACAAGTCGCCCAAAAGCGAATTGAACTTTTCAACGCCCTATGAGTTGCTTGTCGCTGTGATTCTTTCTGCACAATCGACAGACAAAGGCGTTAACCGAGCAACAGAAAAACTTTTCCCTGTCGCAAATAGCCCCGAAGCCATCGTAAAGCTCGGTGTCGCGGGTCTCGAACCCTACATCCAAACCATTGGCCTTTATCACAATAAGGCGCGCCACATCATTGCCGCCTCCGAGGCCTTGATTCAAAACTTTAACGGCGTTGTACCCGATAATTTTGCGGCTCTCACAACGCTACCAGGCGTTGGGGCGAAAACGGCGAACGTCGTTTTAAATGTCGCCTTTGGGCATCCGACAATTCCTGTGGATACCCACGTATTTCGGGTGGCAAATCGCACGGGACTTGCGCCTGCAAAGACACCAATTGAGGTGATGAATACCCTCTTAAAGGTTACTCCTGCTGAATTCTTACAGAACGCGCACCACTATCTTTTGCTGCACGGCAGGTACTGCTGCAAGGCAAGAAATCCCGATTGCGAGCATTGCCCCATTCACGCCTTCTGTGAATTTGAGGGTAATCCCTATCGAAAAACGAAAAAAAGTTACAAAAAAGCCTAGTCAAAACAAAGCATAAGAAAAACAACGCCCCAAAGCGGGGTCATAGATTTTTTTTATGGTTTTTTTCTAACTACTCTAAAACTCCCTCTTTCGCATTAAAATGCGGTGGTTTCTTAATGGAGCCCCGGGAAAGCGGCTAGGTGTTTTATTGCCGCCAAACGTAGCCGGGATTTAATTCTTACTACTACTTTAATTTATAAAAAAATATGACAAAAATTGACCTGACCCAATATGGGATTACCGGTACAACGGAAATCCTCTACAACCCTGATTACGCCACACTCTTTGCCGAAGAAACAAAGCCCGGTCTCGAGGGCTATGAAGTCGGCAAGGTCACAAACCTTGGCGCCGTCAACGTGATGACTGGTGTTTACACAGGCCGTTCCCCGAAAGATAAGTTCTTCGTCAAGAACGATGCCTCCAAGGATACAGTTTGGTGGACAAGCGACGAATACAAGAACGACAACAAGCCTGTGACAGAAGCCACATGGAATGCCGTTAAAGATCTCGCTGTGAAGGAACTCTCCAACAAGCGCCTCTTCGTTGTCGACGCTTTCTGCGGCGCCAATGAAGCCACACGCCTTAAGGTGCGCTTCATTATGACAGTTGCTTGGCAGGCTCACTTCGTTCGCAACATGTTCATCCGCCCGACAGAAGAAGAACTCGCCAACTTCGGCAAGCCCGACTTCGTCGTCTACACAGCCTCCAAGGCGAAGGTGACAAACTACAAGGAACTTGGCCTCAATAGCGAAACCGCTGTTGTCTTCAACCTCGCGACAAACGAACAGGTGATTTTGAACACCTGGTACGGCGGCGAAATGAAGAAGGGCATGTTCTCGATCATGAACTACTTTAACCCGCTGCGTGGTATCGCTTCGATGCACTGCTCTGCCAACACCGATAAGAATGGGCAAAACACCGCCATCTTCTTCGGCCTCTCTGGCACGGGTAAGACAACGCTTTCCGCCGATCCGAAGCGTTTGCTCATCGGTGACGATGAACACGGCTGGGACGATGAAGGCGTCTTTAACTACGAAGGCGGTTGCTACGCGAAGGTAATCGACCTAAATAAGGATGCCGAAGCCGACATCTACAACGCCATCCGTCGCGATGCGTTGCTCGAGAACGTGATCGTTAAGGAAGACGGCACGCCTGATTTCCATGACCGTAGCGCCACGGAAAACACACGTGTTTCCTACCCGATTTATCACATCAACAACATCGTCAAGCCCGTCAGCAAGGGACCACATGCCAAGCAAGTGATCTTCCTTACAGCCGATGCCTACGGTGTGTTACCCCCGGTTTCGATTCTCGACAATGACCAGGCTCAGTACTACTTCCTCTCTGGCTTTACAGCCAAGGTTGCTGGTACAGAACGCGGCATTACCGAACCGACCCCGACATTCTCTGCTTGCTTTGGCGCAGCGTTCCTTTCGTTGCACCCTGTGAAGTACGCTGAAGAACTCGTTCGCAAGATCAACATGGTCGGCGCCAAGGTCTACCTCGTCAATACAGGCTGGAACGGCACCGGTAAGCGCATCTCCATTAAGGATACCCGCGCGATTATCGACGCAATCCTTGACGGTTCGATCAACAAGGCCGAAACGACAACAATCCCCTACTTCAACCTCAAGGTTCCGACAGAACTCCCAGGTTGCGAGACCAAGATTCTTGATCCGCGCAACACCTACGCTGAAGTTTCTCAGTGGGATGAAAAGGCTCGCACATTGACAGCTGCGTTCCAGAAGAACTTCAAGAAGTTCACAGCCAACGCCAAGTGCGCAGCTCTTGAAAAGAGCGGCCCGAAGCTCTAATCGGGATTTCTAAAAGCCTCCTACTTTCGAGGCTTTTAGAGGCGTAATGTTTCAAGACGGCGGAGCACATTTCCGCCGTCTTTTTGTTTCGAGGGCAATATGGCAAAAGAAATCGAGCGTAAGTTTCTTGTCACAAGTGAGGCGTGGCGCAGTTTGGGTGTAGCAGTTCCTTATTGTCAAGGGTATTTACACTCTGACGAACGTAGCGTTATCCGTATTCGTATTCAAGGCCCTGAGGCTCGCCTAACAATCAAAGGACGCCCCACAGGGATTGTTCGCCCTGAGTACGAGTACTCAATCCCGATGAAAGATGCCAAAGAGCTTTTAGCCCTAACCGATCAAAGGCAACTTATTGAAAAAAATCGCACCAAAATTTCCTACAAAGGAAAGGTCTGGGAAGTCGATGAGTTCTTCGGAAAAAACACGGGGCTCGTAGTTGCTGAAATTGAACTACAAAGCGAAGACGAAGCTTTTGAAAAACCCGTCTGGGTCGGGAAAGAAATCTCAGAAGACGCCCGTTACTACAACGTTTCTTTGTCGCAGCACCCCTATAGCGAGTGGAGCGACGAAGAAAAAGATAAATAAGATTTCTAGCGATGACGACACTCGATTTTGCTCCGATGGAAAGTCTGGGAAGCGCAATCTTCCGAAGGCTTCATGCGCAGTTTTTTGGGGGTGTTGACCGCTACTACATCGCCTTTGTTACGCCAACGCGCGAACCTCGTTTTACTGAGCGGCAACTAAGAGAGTTAGCCCGAGAAGCCAATGCGGGGATTCATGCGATTCCTCAACTCTTAACAAGGCGAGCAGAAGACTTTATTTGGGCCGCTCGCGCTTTAGCCGACATGGGCTACGACGAAGTCAATCTTAACCTAGGGTGCCCGGCGGGAACTGTCGTTGCTAAGGGTAAAGGTGCGGGTTTTCTTCGTGAGAGAAATGCGCTTGAAGCATTTCTTACGGAAATCTTTGATGCGAATCTTCCGATTCCTATTAGTGTGAAAACGCGTTTAGGTTGGAACGACCCAGAAGAGTTTGAACTTCTTAGAGAAGTCTTTAACGCTTTCCCGATACGATGTCTTACCGTTCACGCACGCGTAAAAACTGATCTCTACCGTGGCAAAGCGCGCATCGAGGCGTTTGAAAAGGCATTTCCTACGCTTACGATGCCCGTTGGATATAACGGCGATATTGTCACAACGGAAGACATCGAAACAATCGAAAATCGTTTCCCAACGCTTTCGCAAGTCATGGTCGGGCGTGGCCTTGTCGCTGATCCCGCTCTCTTTCGTAAGGCGCGTGGCGGAAGTCCTGCGACACTTACTGAACTTCGCTCTTTTACCGAGGCTCTTTTTCAAGAGCACGCCACTCTTTGGGGCAGTTCCAAAAACGCCATGATGCGGATGAAAGAATATTGGTTTTTGCTCGCCAACCTATTTGATGGCAACGTCGAGAAAGACCTTAAACTTATCTATAAAGCGCGAGAAATCTCCGCGTACAAAGGGGCTGTCTGCTCTCTTTTCTCAGAACCCCTTCGTAGTTCTGCTCGTTTTGGATGGTTTAAGCCCATTAGTGGCTAATTGTGACTTTTGGCCCACCAAACATGCGTGTTTCCCGTAGTTTCGTCCAATACTTATTGTCTATCAAAATCATAGCAGCGTACAATAATTTTTTTATTTAGACGGACGTTTGTTCCGCGACACTCTGAGGACTGAGTTAAAAATGAATATCGCAAGTGAACTCAGCGAGTACACACAAAATGTGAAAGGCAATATCACAGGCGGCCTGACCGCTGGTGTTGTCGCTCTTCCGTTGTGTCTTGCTTTCGGTATCGCATCGGGTCTTGGCGCGGCCGCCGGCATGTACGGTGCGATTTGCTTGAGCTTTTTCGCCGCTATTTTTGGTGGTACAAAAACGCAGATTTCTGGTCCCACGGGCCCCATGACCGTTGTCACTGCAAGTGTTGTTGTAACGCTCAATGGCAATCTACAAATGATTGCTTGCGTCTTTATGGTCGCAGGACTTTTGCAGATTCTCTTTGGTTTCCTGCGTCTTGGGAAATTTATCCGCTACATCCCCTACTCGGTAATCTCTGGTTTCATGAGCGGTGTTGGTGTGATTATTGTTCTCCTGCAGCTCTCGCCGCTACTTGGTGGGCCGAACCCCAAAGGCCCTGTTGATGGCATCTTTATTCTTGCCACTCTTGACATTAACTGGGCTAGTGCCATCCTTGGCGTGATTGCTCTTGCAATCATTTACCTTACGCCAAAGAAGATTAACGCCATTATTCCGGCTCCGCTTTTGGCTTTGATTATTCTCACAGCCGTAAGCTACTGCATGGGATTGAAAGTTCCGATGATCGGTGAAGTCCCCTCGGGCCTTCCACCCATTCATATGCCACACTTTGAGATGGAGCATCTTGCGACAATTCTTACCTATGGATTTGTGCTCGCTGTTTTAGGCTGCATTGACTCCCTATTGACATCTCTTGTTGCTGACTCGATGACAAAAACCAAGCACGATAGCAACCGCGAATTAATCGGCCAAGGTATCGGTAACGCCCTTTGCGGCTTTGTCTGCGGCAACGTCGGCGCGGGTGCGACGATGCGTACGGTGACAAACATCAAACTTGGCGGTACAGGACGCCTATCTGGTGTTGTGAGCTCCTTGTTTCTTATCACCGTTTTGGTAAGCCTTTATAGCGTTGTTTGCTATGTGCCCTTGAGTGTCTTAGCTGGCATTCTCATTTCTGTCGGTATCAACATTCTTGACTACCGTATGCTCAAAGAAGTGAAGACCTG
>CAVCTI010000209.1:0-3168 GCA_963604755.1 Duodenibacillus sp.
ATTTCCGTGAGACACGGCGCCGCATGGTTTTCCAGGGTGTGCATATGGTCTGTAGCGCTGATGCTTTAGGCGAATGGGGAGATCGCAAGCCAGAAAACAAGATTGTTATTATTGGTCGCAATTTGCCGAGCGATGCAATCATCAAGGGTTTTGAAAGTTGCTTAGCTGGCGACGATGAGCCCCTTGTCACGGGCCAATAAGGAGTAGCGATGTCCACACCGGGAATGGATCCAAGACTCGCGCACTTGGCCGAGCTTTTCTCAAGCCTACCAGGCTTGGGGCCGCGCTCGGCTGCGCGCCTAGTCACAGAACTTCTTACAACGCGAATCGATATCGCACGTGAGATTGTTTCGGAACTAAAAGAGACCATTCCCCGCGTCGGACACTGCCGCTCTTGTAATACCCTTTGCACGCAAGAGCTTTGCCCGATTTGTGCAAGACCCGAGCGAGATAAGACAATCATTTGCGTTGTCGAAAGCCCCTCGGACATGATTGCAATCGAAGAATCCGTTGCTTATAGCGGCAGTTACTTCGTTTTAATGGGGCGCGTTAATCCGCTAAAAGGCATTGGTCCAGAAGAGCTTGGAATCGGGCAACTGATTCGTCGCGTTTTAACCGAGGGTGTACGAGAAGTAGTTCTTGCAACAAGCTATACCGCAGAAGGCGAAACAACGGCGCACATGATTGCCGCTCTTTTGAAAAAAGAAGCGCCGACGGTTCGTGTGACACGCCTTTCGAAGGGAATTTCTGCTGGCGTTGAAGTCGAATACACAGACCCTGCTTCTCTTTCGGCGGCCATTCTTGGGCGCCATTAAAGCAACTGCGAATGTAAAAATTCGCCATTACAATCGTCTAAAATGACGTAAGACTCGCTAGCGTAATGGAGAATTTTTACCAATGGCTTATATCCAACGAGAGATTGAGAAAGCAATCGGGAATCGCACCCCGCCTAAAGCCGTTGTTCTTTTCGGACCAAGGAAAAGCGGGAAGACAACACTACTACGCTCGCTTACGAACAAATCGAGCGTTCGTTGGTTTAACGGTGATTTCCCTGAAGACGTCAATGCCCTAAAGCTTGACTCCACGGGCGATATTAAAAATGTGTTGTCTTTAGCGGATGCTCTCGTTATCGATGAGGCGCAGCGCTTCCCTGATATTGGGATGCTTTTAAAGCGCTTAGTTGATGTGAATGTCACGTTGGAGAACCCTACGCGGATTTTTGTTGGCGCATCGGCGTCATTTGATTTAGCCAAAGGCATTCAGGAATCTGCTGTTGGGCGACTTGTCAAACAACACTTGTGGTCCATTTCAGCCTCAGAGTTCGCGGCGAATTCTTCTTGGGGAATCCTTAGCCAAACTCTTCAAGAGCGACTCGTTTATGGCATGTATCCTGGAGTACTTGCGAATCCGGAAAATGCCCGTGAGACCCTACAAGATTACGTTGACGGAATTCTTTTTAAAGATCTTTTCGCGTTATCGGGAATCCGATTGAATGCTAAGTTCGAACGTCTCGTTTATCAGTTAGCTTTATCGATTGGATCAGAAGTTAGTTTTGAAAGTCTGTCACGAGAAACGGGATTAAATAAAACGACGGTAATGGACTACATAACGCTTCTCGAGCAGTGTTTTGTTGTGAAGGTGTGTCACTCGTTTACGCGAAATCTCGAAAACGAATTGAAGAAGGGAAAGAAGGTTTATTTCTGTGATAACGGCATTCGTAACGCCATACTCGGTAATTTCTCTCCCATAGCAACGCGACCCGATGCGGGAGCTCTGTGGGAAAACTTCTTTTTTATGGAACGCATCAAGTTTCACGACAACGAGCAGGATTACGCCAAGGTTTATTTTTGGCGAACAACGGGCAGAAAACCCGCCGAAGTGGATTTTGTCGAAGAAAAAGATAGCCAGCTTTCTACATTCGCGTGCAAACTGAACGATAAAACACAAACAGGAATTGCAGAAGCTTTCCGCAATGCGTATCCAGAAGCGCAGTGCGAGGTGGCGATGCCTCGGAAACTCTTTCAGATTTTCAACAGAGCGAACGGCTAAATATAAATATGGGATTGTCTGAGGGGGAAGAACTTTTGAAGAAGACAGAGCCAAGAGAGAGAGCAGATTTTCAGAGTCGCCTAGCAAGCCGTGTTCGATTCACTTTGATGAGTCGCCAGTAACGGCTGCTCCATTGACCGCATTAGAAAAGCCTTTGTGGCGTCGCTTTATTTCTGAGCGCTCTAGCGATTCCGAGCAAACACAACTGATAAAACTTGCTTTGATTGCGCATAACAAAGAAGGTGAGCTGCATCCGACTGTTGCTGGACTTTTGATGGCAAGCAGGAAATCGCACGAATTCCTCGAGGGAAGTTTTGTGCAGGCTGTGGCTTGTCGTGGAACAGAGGCCCTTCCTCTAGACGACTACCAGCTCGATACGGCTGACATCACGGGTTCCCTAGACGAACAGATTTTGCAAGCATGCTCTTTTATCCGCCGAAATATGCGCATAGCGGCAGTTAAGTTAGCCACAGGCGGAAGAAGAGACATTCCTCAGTTTGATATGCCCGCCGTTTTTGAAGCAGTGGTAAACGCTGTTGTGCATCGAGTTTATTCGATGTTGGGAGCTAAGGTGAGGATTCGAGTGTTTGACGATAGGCTCGAAATCTATTCTCCAGGATTGCTCCCCGAAACGATGACACTTGAGAACCTTGCGCGCGAGCATCTCTCGCGCAACGACGTATTGTCAGGCCTACTTGCTCGCTGTCCAACAAATCACTCGGATTTCACCAGTCGCACGTATATGATGGGTAAGCGCGGTAAAGGGCTATCGCTTATTTTTGGTAACTGCGAGGCACTTTCAAGAAGGCGACCGGTGTACGAGATGCTTGAGAACAGAGAATTACGGTTGACGATTTACGGGGCTTTAGAGGCGATTCCTTAACTAGGCTCTCTTGGAACCCTTTTCTAGTCAATCCGACTAGCGTTTTGACCTAACGCTGAATCGATTGCGCCGTGCTATTCTTTCCGCAAACCGCATGGAGAGTAATCTCCTAACCAATTCTCGCTAAAAGGGGAGAGAAGAAAATGGCTGATGATTTTCAAAAAGAAGGCTTGGAATTTTGCAAAACAGTCTTTGAAAAAATCCGTTCGATGAGTGCTGACGGCCGTGGCGTAACG
>CAVCTI010000210.1:0-2477 GCA_963604755.1 Duodenibacillus sp.
AATCACGTTAATGCCGTAGGCTTTTGCTTTGTATTGAACTTTCTCAATGAAGCGAGTTTTCTTTTTTGCCAAGTGAGGTGTTAGACGACAGAATATAGGGGCCACATATAATGTCGCTTGACAAACCGCAGATCGAGAAAGCCTTTTCACAGATCCTCTTCATTCTTTGGGCAAAACTCTTTAAATGGCACAGAGATTCTCTCAAAATGGAACAGGAGAGCTGGCAACGACGGCAAGCCCTTAGAAGGCGTTGATTTATATAGGCGTCATTCCAAGAGCACAATTTATTTTGGACAGCAGTGATTTTGCCTCTATTCTTTTTATGGAATGCGCGTCCTATCTAGGGTCTAATCCTTAGATATGGTTTGTTTTAACTAGAGTTTTTCTTTCATTTCTGTTAAAATACAACTATTAATTTTTATATGAGTACATGCCTATGAGTCTTACGACGCAAATCCTTCTTTTAATCGTGATTATTCTTATTAGTGGCTTTTTGTCGATGTCGGAAATCTCTCTTGCCGCCTCAACGAAAGTCCGTCTCCAAGTCTTAGCCGAACGTGGCGACAAACGCGCTGAGCGTGTCCTACGCATCAAAGAACACCCCGGACACTTTGTCACAGTCGTACAAATCGGCATCAATATGTGCGCGATTATTTCCGGTTTTATTGGTGAGGATTTGTTCTCTCCCTACATTGCTTGGCCACTAAAGAATTACTTTGGCATCGCCTCAGATTTAGCCGATAAGATTGGATCTTGCACGTCGTTTTTCCTCATTACCTTTAGTTTGGTGATCTTCTCGGATTTAATCCCGAAGCGCCTGTCGTTTGCGCATCCAGAAAAAATTATTCTTGTTTGCCAGATGCCGATGCGTTTTCTATTAATGCTTTTTCGCCCCTTTGTGTGGTTATTGGAGACGGTGGCTCTTGCTGTGATTCGCTTATTTGGGTTGAGCCTTGAGCGCGACGATAAGATTACAAGTGAAGACATCCTAGCAAGCGTCGTAGCCGGCGCCGAAGAGGGTGTCATTGCTCCTGAAGAACAAGCCGTAATTCAAAACGTCTTTAGTTTGGAAGACCGTTTAGTGCCTGCTGCGATGACAGCGCGTGAGTCGGTTGTGTACTTTACGCTTGACGCGACAAAAGAGTCGATTTTAAAGATTGTCTCAGAAACGCCAATGAATCACTTTTTGGTCTGCGACAAGAATTTAGATCACGTGATCGGTTACATCGAAAGCGGATCACTTTTGCGCTACCTCTTAGAAGACAAAGCGATTTCTTTTAAGGATAAGGCGCTACTTAAACCCGTGCAGATGATTCCCGATACGCTTTCTTTATCGGAAGTCTTAGAGCTCTTTCAGAGAACGCGATCTGACTTTGCTGTTGTTCTCAATGAATATGCGCTTGTTGTGGGGGTGATCACATTAAGCGATGTGATGAGCTCTGTGATGGGAGACCTTGTTGCAATGCCAGATGAGCAGCAAATCGTCAAGCGTGACGATTCAAGCTGGCTTGTTGATGGCGCAACCCCGATTGTTGATATGATGGCTGAGCTAGAACTCGACTCCATGCCCGAGAGCACGAATTACGAGACGATGGCTGGATTTATGATGTACATGCTTCGTAAAATCCCCAAGCGTACCGATAAATTCGATTGGAATGGGTATCGGTTTGAAGTGGTGGATGTGGAAGCCAACAGAATTGATCAAATTCTTGTGACAAAACTCTAGAGCTTAGTCTATAATCCCGACTTCCTGCGTTGCTTAAGAAGTCTTAAGCGAAGAGGGGAAAGCCCTATAACCACGGCTACCCTTAATTAGCGCACGGGCCCCCAAACGGAAGGGTGGCAGAGTGGTTTAATGTACCGCCCTGGAAAGGCGGCGTATCCAATCGGGTACCGAGGGTTCGAATCCCTCCCCTTCCGCCAAGATTTATGACGCTTTGTCCGCAAAAAAGACAAGGCGTTTTTCTTATAAAAAATTTCCATCTAAATTAATACGTCTATCTTGGTGACGCTAACGCTAGCTTATCGGCTCTAGGGAGATTGAAATCCCAAAAAAGAGATACGGTATTTTTCGCTAGCGCTGACGATGCCGTTAGCTTTGCTGTGCATTCTTTTGTTTGCGAAGGCCTTAGAACACCGAAAAGAGATATTAAAAGGCCAATGAAAGTAGCGCGAGGCAAAGTCTCTCCAAACAAACTCATAGAGCATTACACATCGCTAAAGCTTGAGCGATGAGAATGCGAAGTATCATGACTCGCTCGAGAAGGACGATCAGCTGCAGGTCTCTCGGTCTTGACCGCTCACGCTCTTAAGTACGGCTGAGGAAGTGGCCACATGCTGGCAGAAAGTCCTGCTAGACGGTCAAAATGGAACAAATTAGTACGTGTTCGACTTGTATTTTTGTTTTAAGAAGGGGGATAATTTGCATAGTTCTTTTTTAGAAACCAATCCAAAGATATCGAGGAAGAAAATGAACA
>CAVCTI010000211.1:0-1069 GCA_963604755.1 Duodenibacillus sp.
CCTGAGATAGGAGCCGCGGTAACGCTTAATGTCAAGAGCGCGCACGAAGCTAAGAGCGTCAATTTTTCCATGAAGGGTTCCTTCGTTTTATTTTATCTTACGACAATTATACGGAGACGCTTCTTCGTGCCCTGCGTTTTTCGTTTGACGCAAAAAAAGGAGACGACCCAAAAACGAATCGCCTCCTCAAATTTAAGTTAGAGAAGCTTTACTTCGCGTTATGAAACTTCACTTTCCCGGACTTTCTTAATGCCGCAAATTCAGTTTTCACAGCATTTAAATCGCGAATAAACCAGGGATTGGAGTGAAGGGCAGCAACGTTAGCCGCGCCGATGATTCGGGCGTTTTCAACGTCGGAGGCCCAGTGGTAGCCGCAAATCACGCGGGAACGTCCCATATCAAGGCCACGCTCTAAGATAGCGTCTTTATTCGCAGGATTGATTTCAGCCAGAATAAGAGCAATCGCCCAACCGCGAGCCGAGTGACCCGATGGATAGCCACCATCCTTGCTTAAACGAGCCTCGTCATCCTTGTAACACGTGGGCTCACCGTAATAGACGAAAGGACGAATGCGGTTATATTTTTTCTTAGCGCCGCGCGGAGCTAGTGATCCTGTTTCACTGCGAAGGTGCTTAATGAAGGCATAGAGTTTTGGCGTATCCTCCTTTGTAATCTTCACACCGAAGGCGTCTTGGAAAGCGAGGTGAATCAAAGAGCCATTAGCATCCAATATGGCTTGAGCACCACGCTCAGCGGTACGCAATTTTTTGCCTTCAAAGTAAGCAATACGATCTGCGTCGTTCACGGGATCGCCCGCTTTCACAGGACTTGGTGGTGGCGGAATTAACGCCACACTATCGATGGTCTCTTCAAGGGTTGAATAGTATTTCGTCGGGTCTGATAAGGCGTCTTTCCCAGTAATAGGGGCCGCGTAAATCGAGGCGGCAAATGAGGCGGCAGCGGCAAATAATGTCAATTTTTTAAGCATAAAGATTCTCCTAAAGGTTCTTATTACACGAACGTCTTTGAAGCACGACAGAAAGTGATTGTACGACGCTAAAGAAAAAGG
>CAVCTI010000211.1:1079-4777 GCA_963604755.1 Duodenibacillus sp.
CCTTTAGGGTTAGCCCCTAAAAGAAGCGATTTTTCAATGCTTTGTCGCTTTCATTAAATCGGCGAGATTGGAAAACGGGTGATTTTCCGTCTTTGTTTCTGAAGTTTCCGCCTTTAATGTGCCTGTCGCTTTGCAGGCATCGTGCCGAGGAAAATTCGGTAGTGACAAAATCAGTTCTTCAGCCACTAAATCAGCTGCATTAAAGCGCTTGGAGCCTACGATGATGTCAAATTCGCCGTCTTCTGGAATTGGGAGGCGATCGGCATCTTCTTCCGAGTGCGCTAAAAGAAGCGCCATCTTTTTATTGATTGGGATGCGGCAGGGCTCACCACAGTAAACGCACTGCGATGTCATTTGAGCTCGGAGTGTTAACTCAACGGCAGATAACCCTTTCTCGCCCTTCGTTGCTTTAAGGGTGAACTCGGCTCTCGCTTCCTTTTTTTCTCCCGTAAGGACCTCAGCAAGCGTCGGCATATCTTGAAGTGTAAGAACACCTGAGACTAGCTTTGTGCTTTCGGCTAAGGCAAATATATCGAATAGTTTTGGGGCTTCTTTTGTTACTGTCGCCATAGTGAATCCTCTAAAATTGCGCCCATTATGGCAAATAAAACACTTATTTTGGGGAGTACCTCCCCTTTTCGACGTGAACTCTTAAAGCGTTTGGGGTTAGCCTTTACAGTGGACGCTCCAGAAGTTGATGAGACTTCCCTTGTTGGAGAAACTCCAAAAGCGCTTTCGATGCGACTTGCTCGGCTTAAAGCCCGTGCTGTGAAAGCAAAGCACCCCGATGCCATCGTCATCGGTTCCGATCAAGTCTGCGACTTTGAAGGAAAAGCCATTGGAAAACCAGGTTCTTTTGAGCGAGCTTTCGAGCAATTGAAGTCAATGTCTGGGAAAACAGCCGTTTTCTACACAGCGCTTTGTGTGATTGACGATAAAGGACGCGAAACACTTGATATGAGTGAAACGCACGTCACGTTTAGGCGTCTTTCAGACGAGGCCATTACAAATTACTTAAAGCGCGAAGAGCCGTATTCGTGTGCCGCAAGCGCCAAAATAGAGTCACTGGGGATTGCTTTGATTGAATCGATTCATAGTGATGACCCGACATCCTTAATTGGTTTGCCTCTTATGGTTTTAACAACGAGGCTCATTGAAGCGGGTCTCTCCCCGATTGAAGGTCTATAAATGGCTGGTACCCTTTACCTACTTCCGAACCGCATCGCAGAAAACGACGTTCACGAGGTTATTCCTGAGGCTGTTTTAGAAAAAGCGCGCTCGTGCACCTACTTTTTAGCGGAAAACGCGAAATCAGCTCGCGCCTACCTCAAAGCCATTGACCACCCAAAGCCCATTTGTGAACTCACGATTGTTGAAATCGGCCACGAACCCGACCCAAAACGCATTGATGAATGGTTAAAGCCTCTTGTTGGTGGACTTGATGCCTGTATCGTAAGCGAATCAGGCTGTCCGGCTGTGGCCGATCCTGGTGCCATCCTTGTAAGAAAGGCACATCGCTTGGGAATTCGCGTTCTCCCTTTAGTTGGCCCTTGCTCGATACTTTTGACTCTTATGGCCTCGGGTCTTAACGGTCAACGGTTTCGTTTCTGGGGCTATCTACCGATAGATAAGGAAGAACGAAAAGCCGCCATCGCTCACCTAGAAAAAGAAAGTCGCGCCCGAGAAACCGAGCTTTTTATCGAAACCCCCTACCGCAATAACACGATGCTCGAGGCGCTTGTTGGGACACTGAAACCCACAACGCTTTTAACCGTGGGAATTGATGTAACAGGTTCTGAGGAGTCCATTCGCACAAAAGAAGCTCGGGAGTGGAAGCCCCTTCTTGGGACGCTTAAAAAGGTTCCGACAGTTTTTGCGATTCTCGCTTAAGAAAACAGGAGGCTCCGAAGTTCTTTCACGTCCTTGGCAACCCCCTCATTGGAAAGCGTCATGAGGTCAACTTTCGTTGTCGCGCCGTAGCTCACACCAATGGCGGCGACCCCTGCGTTTTGCGCCATTTGTAAATCCAATTTTGAGTCGCCAATCATCACGGCATCCTCTTTATTGACCTGAAGTTCTTCGAGAATTTCTAGAATCATCGCAGGATTGGGTTTCGGGTTCTTGATCGCCCCTACGCGCGTCGTATCAAAAAATCCCACTAAATCATTGGCGGTAAGGACGCGGTTGAGGCCTCGTTCGCTTTTACCGGTCGCAATAGCAAGCATTACATTGTTCGCTTGCAGTTCATAAAGGAGTTCCCGCATCCCAGTGACTAACGAAATCGACCTCTCGTAAGAAAGGTAGCGCTCTCGATAAAGTTCCTCGAATTCTTCCCACTTCTCTTTCGGGCATTCAGGAACAAGACAGTCCATCGTATCGGCTCTTCCAAGGCCAATTGCTGATCGGGTCTTTTCGACTCCAGGATCTTTATACCCAAGTGAGGTGCACGTAGACCGAATCGACTCAACAATCGCGTCTGTTGTGAGCATCATCGTCCCGTCCCAGTCGAAGATTGCAAGCTTAAAGCGGGGCTTCATGCGCTTTTCCCCTTTTCTAAAGCGTTAAGGAGTTCATGGCACTCACGTGGCAATTCACAGTGGATTTCGATTGGAACCCCCGTAATCGGATGATTAAAAGAAATGGAGTACGCGTGTAAGAAAAGCCGTTTAAAGGGAATCCCTAGGGCGCCCTTGGCGACCTTTTCATTAAAGGCATAGTCGCCGTACTTGGAGTCCCCTACCAAAGGAAATCCTAATGAGGCAGCGTGTACTCGAATTTGGTGTGTTCGCCCGGTTTTAAGTTCTGCTTCTAAGAAGCTAGCCACCTTGTAGCGCTTTAAGAGTATAAAAATCGTATGCGCAAAAAATCCTTCTTTATCAACATGGACTCGTCGTTCACCCGATGCGAGCGTATACTTACATAGTGGCTTTTTGACGTGTTCCCTCTCGTTGACCCAGTCGCCAACAACAAGAAGCCTGTAGCGCTTTTGAATTGCACCTTCGCGGATTGCTTCCTGAAACCTCACAAGCGCTTTTCGGGTTTTACAAAGGACAATGGCCCCGGACGTGTCGCGATCTAAGCGGTGCGCGAGTTCAAGCATCTTT
This sequence comes from Duodenibacillus sp., assembly GCA_963604755.1. Lineage (GTDB taxonomy): Bacteria > Pseudomonadota > Gammaproteobacteria > Burkholderiales > Burkholderiaceae_F > Duodenibacillus. The sequence goes on from CAVCTI010000211.1 coordinate 4,184, forward strand.
TCTTCTGGTCTTGTGGCCCGAAGTCTTTCAATTAAACCGAACGCAACGCCTGAACCTCCGTGAGAAGCAATTCCCGAAGGCTTATTCACAATTAAGAGGTCTCTATCCTCGAAAAGAATCGTCAAGTCCCCGTCTTTAAAGCGAGGGGCTGTGGGTTTATTTTCTGTGGCGCTTACCCGAACAGGGGGAATACGAACGACATCGCCAATGGCTAAGTGGTCACTTACGGCCGCGCGTTTTTTATTGACTCGCACCTCGCCAGAGCGCACCAAACGATAAATATGACTTTTTGGGACGCCTTTTAAAACGCCCATGAGGTAGTTATCGAGCCTCTGAGATTCGCTTGCGGCATCGATTGTGAGAAATCGAACAGTCGAAAACTCTTTTTGAGAATTCGAAGTTCCACAATTTTGTTTTTTTAGGGGTTTTTGAGCGCTTAGGGGCATCTTTTATGTCTATAATGTCGCACGCAAAACGTGAGGGTCATTATGAATTGACCCAAGCGTGGTTGCTAGTTTCGGCATTTTAGCCGATACCGCTACTTAAAAAAATGAAGTAGCACTGTCCAAAATCGCAGTCGATACTACCCTACGT
>CAVCTI010000212.1:0-4505 GCA_963604755.1 Duodenibacillus sp.
GTTGTAACGAATTTCCTTCATAAAAAACTTCTTTATTCAGCAAGAAAAACGGGGCTTGCCGAAAGGAAAGCTGCACTATAAAGCAAGGGGGTGCCCTAGAGTCAAGGGGATTTCTATGAACTGTCTTCTTCCCTCGAAATAGACTGAACAAAACGAAGTGCGCTTTCTTGTTAAGGCCTAAAAGAATACTCTCGCTAAGAAGGAGGAAATTTTTCTTCCTTTACCGTTTACTTTCTCTTCTGAGTGTGTCAGAATCCAAATTCTGAATTTTTTCAGTCCCTTCAGGTCATGGGTATGGCTTTGAGGGGTATTTTATTAAAACCAATCACAAAGGATCAGGTGTTTATACATGCCCACCATTCGCGTTAAGGAAAATGAGCCGTTCGAAGTCGCCATGCGTCGCTTTAAGCGCACCATTGAGAAGTCGGGCTTACTAACCGAGCTTCGTGCTCGTGAGTTCTATGAAAAGCCCACAACGGAGCGTAAGCGTAAGAAGGCGGCTGCGATTAAGCGTCATTACAAGCGTCTTCGCAGTATGATGTTGCCGAAGAAGCTTTACTAATCTACGGTTCGTTTTAACGCCAAAGCGGCCTCCTCGAAGTTAACCGAGCCGGCCGCTTTTTATTTTTCTGGAGATCAACGAAAATGAGTCTCAAAGAACAAATTGTCTCGGATATGAAGTCTGCGATGAAAGCGCACGACGCGGCAAAACTTTCGTGCATTCGCTTACTTTTGGCTGCGATTAAGCAGCGTGAAGTCGATGAACGCGTCGAACCCACCGACGAACTCGTCGTCGGCGTCATTGGAAAGTTAATTAAGCAGCGCCGCGATTCTGTTGAGCAGTACAAGGCGGCTAACCGCATGGATTTGGCCGATAAGGAAAGCGCAGAAATTGCCGTTCTTTCGACCTATATGCCAAAGATGATGGATGAAGCGGAAATCGAGGCAGCTGTGAAAGCGATTGTTGCTGAGTTAGGTGTTTCTGGCATGGCCGCGATGGGCAAAGTCATGGGTGCCGTTAAAGGGAAACTCGCTGGCAAAGCCGAAATGGGTAAAGTAAGCGCCATTGTGAAGAAGGTCCTCGCTGGTTAATTGTCAAGAGAAGTTTTCCCGTGATTCCGCAAAGTTTCATACAAGAGCTACTCAGTCGCCTCGATATTGTCGAGGTGATCAGTCGCCATGTGCCTTTAAAGAAGACGGGAAAAAACTACATTGCCTGTTGTCCCTTTCACAGGGAAAAGACCCCTTCCTTTACCGTCACACCGTCTAAGCAAATCTACAAGTGCTTTGGATGTGGTGCCTTTGGCGATGCGATTCGCTTTACGATGAACTACGAGGGGCTGAATTACCCCGAAGCGATTAAGGCGCTCGCAGGGCGCCTTGGGATGGTCGTACCCGAAGACGAAGAGGGGAAAAAGCGTAGCGCAAAAGCCAAAACGCTCTACGACCATATGAAAGAGGCCGCAGACTTTTATCGCGCAAGTCTCTCGAAAAGCGACGTCGCTATCAATTACCTTAAAGGCCGAGGGATTACCGGAGAAACCGCAGCTCGCTATTGCTTGGGGTATTCGCCAGAGGCGTGGAACGCCTTAAAAGACATTTTTGGCGCCACCTACGAGAGTAAGGCGCTCCAAGACGCTGAAGGCTGTGGGTTAGTGATCTGTAATGAGAACGGTCGCGTCTACGATCGATTTCGTGGGCGCCTCATGTTTCCCATTCGAAATCCTCGAGGCCAAGTAATCGGCTTTGGGGCTCGCACACTAAATGGCGATGAGCACCCGAAGTACTTAAATAGCCCTGAAACGCCGATTTATCACAAGGGTGTGGAAATCTATGGCCTCTATGAGGCTAACGACACGATTCGCGCCAAGCACCGTGCGATTGTCTGCGAAGGCTACATGGACGTGATACAGCTTTCTCAAGCAGGGTTTCGAGAAGCCGTCGCTGCGTTAGGTACGTCAGTGACAAGCGATCATGTTCGTAAACTCCTAAAGATTACCGAGTCAATCTATTTTTCTTTCGATGGTGACACAGCCGGCCAACACGCTTTAAGGCGAGGATTGGAAGCCGCACTACCAGCAATCGCTGACGGGCAAGCGGCTTACTTTATTGTGCTGCCTCCCGAGCACGATCCCGATAGCCTTATTAAAGAAAAGGGGGCCGCCGCTTTTGAAGAGGCGATTGCGAAAGCCCTTCCTTTAAGTGAATTCTTCGTAAAAACCGTGGGCGAAGGAAAAGACCTTCGTACCCCTGAAGGGCGTAGCGCCTTTTTAAAGGAAGCCAAACCCCTCATTATTTCGATGCGTAGTGCGCCTTTTATGCGTACGCAACTTATGAACTTCTTAGCGATGAAGACTCGGATGAGTCCTGATGATTTGGAAGTTGCGTTCGGTATCGCTAAGCCTCGCGAAACGGCGCAAAAAGTCTCCTTTAAAGATAGAGTCAAGCCCATTTCCGGTATCGGCGAATTTTCCGAACGGATCCTCGTTGATTTCCTCAATTACCCAGAACTCTGCGGGGAGTTTTCTGACTTTGTCGAAGAGTACTTTGTTGGAGAAGAAAGTCGCCTTGCGCGCGAGATTCTCGAAGTCTGGCGCACGACACTCAAGGAAGAGCCGCCGATTAAGAAAACGCAGGTACTGCTTGATTTACTCTCTTCGAGTGATTCGATTGCCAAATACCGAGAAGCAGTCTCGAAGGAAATTCAAGTGCAGACAACTTTAGAGGGCGCAAGAACTGAGGTTCATGCCGCCTTTTTGCGCCTTGAATTAGCGAAAGTCCAAGAAAAGGCGCGCGAGGTCGCTTCTTTTGAGCCACTTGATGTCGCGCTTTACACGCGCCTAGCGAGCCGCGAAAAAGAAATTAAGGCTGAAGTTTCCGAACTTGAAAAAGGCTTAGTAGACGAGAGTTAGGGCAAAAAAGCACGAATTTTGCTCAAAATTTTCTTGACAATCTCACGCGGCGCAATAAAATCCCCGCTGAAACGAATTTGGATTCGCGCTTAAGGCTTCTTAAGCAACGCTCAGGAGACGATATGTCGGTAGCGGAATCGATTTTCGACCCTACTTTTTAGCGCTATAAATTTGGAAACTCAACCGCAAGAAAGTGGTATTTCCATCCGTCTAAAGGAACTCATAAAAAGCGCAAGTTAGGGGTTTAAATTTTTTCCTGAAAGGAATTGTCCTTTCGGGACGTTTGTTTTTGTTTTCTCATGACAGAAAAAAAGAAACTCTCGCTAGAGGATATGCGCCTCTGGCTTAAGAAAAATAAGCGCATTCAGATCGAAGACAAGGGCGGTTTTTCCGTTGCCGACCATCCGGTTGAAGGTGAACTTGATTTAAGCGAACCTGTTGAGGTCGATGAAAACGAGGACCTTGAAAAGTTAGCCGATGAAATTGAAGCCGCAGAAGGCGAGGCGGGCACAGGCGAGGCCCCGAAGGCAAGTGGCTATAGCGCTCTTGTGAAACTTGGTCGCCAACGCGGCTGGGTTACGATTGCCGAAATCAACGACTACTTACCTGAAAACGCGGTTCGCACCGAAGAAGCACTCACAGAAATTAGTGAGCAGTTAAACCGCATGAGCGTTCAGGTTTTTGAAACCGCTCCAACGCAAGACGACATCATCATTCCAGAACCCATTCCTGATGATGAAGAAATTAGTGAAGAAGATGCGGCAGCACTCTTAACGCCTGAAGAAAGCGCAGGGCTCTCGAAAGACCCCTTGCGTGCTTATTTGCGTGGCGTTGGCGCTCATAAGTTATTGACGCGTGCTGGCGAAATCGCTGTTGCGAAATCGATCGAACAGTTCACAGCAAAACTCTTAACGGCCATCATTCAGCACCCGATGGCTGTCGAAGAACTCGTTCGTATGGCAGATGGCTTAAAGAGCGATGAGATTCCTATCGATCAAGTGATTGACGGCTTTACTGACTTAGAAGCTCTTGCCGAAGTTGACGATAGCGAAGTCATTCAGAAAAACGAAGTGGCAACCGACATCGGCGCTGCGGCTATGACAACCGAGCAGCTCGATGAGATGAAAGAGCGTGCGATTAAATTAATCGACAGCTGCAAGAAACAGTTGAAGATTATTCGTGAGAACTTCGGCAAACCCGAAGGACAAAAGAAGTACGACGCGGCTCGCCGCTCGATTATGAAGGCACTGCTTCCCGTGCGCTTTGCAGTGAAAGCTGTGACGATGTTTGCCGATCACATCACAGAGCACATGGAGAAAGTCAACTCCTTGACGCATCGCATGCGTGACATCATGGTCGAGCGTAGCGGTATGCCAATCGAGGTCTTTATCGAGGGCATGAAGTCTCGTGCCACAGATAAGACGTGGATTAAAGAGTTAACAGAAAACGGCACCCCATGGGGTGAAAGACTGTCGCATAACTTGGCTCTTTTAACGCATATCCAAGAAGGCATTATTGAGTGCGAACAGACTGCTGCTTTGACATTAAATGATCAACGCGACTTGGCCCGCCAAGTGAAGTTAGCACAAACGA